>CAKTFL010000234.1 GCA_934555855.1 uncultured Sphingomonas sp.
GGCATATTGCGGCTATCGCGCAGCGAGGCGGTGATCCTCGACTGGCCCGGGCTGGTCAATGCCGGCGAGTTCTCGAGCGACTATCTACATATGGCCGCGCGGCACGGCCAACTGGGCAAGATCGAGTACGGGGCTTAGCTCAGTCGCGCCGCAGCAGCCTTGTTGCCGCCTGTACGACCTGACGCGCACCGACCGGCTTTTCGAAGCGATCGACGCCGTCAAACTCTTCGGGGATCGCCCGGCTGTCATAGCCGGTGATGAACGCGAACGGCACGGCGAGCTTGCTCAGCGTGCGCGGTAGCGCATAGGAGGGCCCTTCGCCCAGATTTACGTCGACAAAGGCGCAGTCGGGCGGACGTCCGGCAAGCGAAGCCTGCGCTTCCGCTGCATCCGAGAACGGCCCAAGCACGGTGGCGCCGGCCGCCTCGAGCGCATCCTGCAAATCGCATGCGAGGTAATAGTCGTCTTCCAGGACAAGAACCTGCGCATCCTGAAGGCTCGTGGTAGGGCCGGCCATGTCCTGCTCCTTTGATCGCGAGGCTGACCTTCGATAACGAGCCGGAACTCGGTTCGGCGCGCGATGCACACCATTTTGCATGGGAGCATGCCCGCGATGACTGGAACAACGCCGAGATCCGTCGACACGAGAGCCGCAATGAAGGTGCTGGTGGGCCCGGCAGGACTCGAACCCGCAACCTAGCCGTTATGAGCGGCCAGCTCTAACCATTGAGCTACAGGCCCCCAGCCGCCCCGCGGTAGCGCAGGCCGCGGCAAAGAAAAAGGGGCGCTTCCCACAAAGGAAGCGCCCCTTCTGGCAGCCAGCCAATCGGGCCTGAGCCCGACCGGGCTTACTGCATGTTGTCGGCCTTGGCGTCCGCGGCGTCGCGCACGTTCGAGGCAGCATCCTCCAGATTGTCGGACGCGTTCTCGAGCGCCTGCGAAGCGCTGGCATTGGCGGTGTTGTCCGCCAGGTCTTCCATGTTGTCGGCCTGCGCCTCAAGGTTGTCGGCCAGCGCGTCCGCGTTGTTCTCAACAGCAGCGGCTTCGGGCGACTTGTTGCAGGCGGCGAGCGACATCAGGCCAGCAGCCACGGCGACAAAGGCGATCTTCTTCATGCAGTAATTGTCCCTTTATTGATCTGCATCGGCTGGCGGGCGTCGACCGGCGATCGCCCGCCGGCTCGATCAGAGCGAGGTGTTCTCGACGGTGTTCTCGACCGCGTCAGCCTGGTCCTCGGCATTCTCGGACGCGTTGGTCAGCGCGGCAGCCTGGTTCGCGTCGGTCACGTTGTCGGCCTGCGCCGCGAGGTTGTCGGCCTGCGCTTCCAGGTTATCGGAAACGTTGTCGGCGGCGGCCTCCGTCGGCGTGCGGTTGCAGGCGGCAACCGAAACCAGACCAGCGGCGGCGAGAATGACTGCGAACTTCTTCATGTGAAATGCTCCAAGGCATGGCAAACCGTCGCGCCCGACGAATTGCCGTCGCGAACGCCTTGCATACCCGACCGATTAGGAGGGTCAATCCGATAAATTCACGAACCAGTAAGCCTGCGGTAATCCGCAAGATCGTCCGCGGTCGCCGGGGCACAGCGCCGGCAGGGCGCGCGATCCCGCCACGTCGGTTCCGCCCGAATGGCCCGCGTTTGCCAATCGGCGGCCGAGTGACTATCTGACGCGCGAACTTTCTCCTTCTTCGCACAACCGCAAAGGCGACCCATGGCCGTCCAGTACACCTACGTCATGAAGGGTCTGACCAAGACCTTCCCGGGCGCGAACAAGCCCGTCCTGAACAACATCCACCTGCAATTCATTCATGGCGCGAAGATCGCGATCATCGGTCCGAACGGCGCCGGCAAGTCGACGCTGATGAAGGTCATGGCCGGTATCGACCCCGATTATCAGGGCGAGGCGTGGGCGGCGGAGGGCATTCGCGTCGGGTATCTGGCGCAGGAGCCGCAGCTCGATCCGTCAAAGGACGTGATGGGCAATGTGAAGGACGGCGTGCGTCCGGTCGCGGACCTGGTCGATCGCTTCAACGCGATCTCGGCCGAGATGGGCGATCCTCAGGACGACACCGACTTCGACGCGCTGCTGGAGGAGATGGGCGAGCTTCAGGCCAAGATCGACGCGGTCGACGGCTGGAGCCTCGACTCCCAGCTCGAACAGGCGATGGAGGCACTGCGCTGCCCGCCCGGCGAGGCGGACGTCAGCAAGCTGTCGGGCGGTGAAAAGCGCCGCGTCGCGCTGTGCAAGCTGTTGCTGGAAAAGCCTGACATCCTGCTGCTCGACGAGCCGACCAACCACCTCGACGCCGAAAGCGTGTCGTGGCTGGAAAACTACCTGAAGGAATATACCGGCAACGTCATCCTCGTCACCCACGATCGCTACTTCCTCGACAATGTCGTGAACTGGGTGCTCGAGCTCGATCGCGGACGCTACTACACCTACGAGTCCAACTATTCCGGCTATCTGGAGAAGAAGGCCAAGCGGCTGGAGCAGGAAGAGCGCGAAGAGGCCGGCCGCCAGCGCGCGATCGCCGACGAGCTTGCCTGGATGCGGCAGACGCCCAAGGCCCGCCAGACCAAGTCCAAGGCGCGTATCCGCGCGTTCGACGAGCTGATGGAGAAGCAGGAGAACCGTGTCGCCGGCAAGGCCGCGATCCTGATCCAGCTTCCCGAGCGCCTGGGCGGCAAGGTGATCGAGGCCAAGGGACTGACCAAGTCCTATGGCGACAAGCTGCTGTTCGAGAACCTGGATTTCATGCTGCCCCCCGGCGGAATCGTCGGCGTGATCGGCCCCAACGGCGCCGGCAAGTCGACGCTGTTCAAGCTCATCACCGGTCAGGAGCAGCCTGACGCAGGCACGATCGAGGTCGGGACCACGGTGAAGCTCGGCTATGTCGACCAGAGCCGCGATCACCTCGATCCGAACAAGAACGTCTGGCAGGAGATTTCCGACGAGCTGGAGGTGTTCCGCTTCGGAAAGCAGGAACTCGGCACCCGCGCTTACGTCGGCGCGTTCAACTTCCGCGGTCCCGACCAGCAGAAGAAGGTCGGCCAGCTGTCGGGCGGTGAGCGCAACCGCGTCCATATGGCCAAGATGCTGAAGGAGGGCGGCAACGTCCTGCTGCTCGACGAGCCGACCAACGACCTCGACGTGGAGACGCTGCGCGCGCTCGAAGAGGCGCTGGAGACGTTCGCGGGTTGCGCGGTGGTCATCAGCCACGACCGCTTTTTCCTCGATCGCCTCTGCACCCATATCCTGGCGTTCGAGGGCGACAGCCATGTCGAATGGTTCGAGGGCAACTACGAATCGTACGAGGAGGACAAGCGCCGTCGCATGGGCGACGCCGCGGACCGCCCGACCCGGCTCGCCTACAAGAAGCTGACGCGCTGAGAGCTGCGACCGGGGCGAGTACCAAGCTCGTCCCGGTGCATCGTCCGCCCGATCACAGAGTGCCGGTGTCGATCACCGCGCAGTCGATCGTCGCGGCGTGAAGCGGTTAGCCGAACACGACTTCCCGCCGGTCGCGATACCTGTCGGCCTCCGGCGTCCAGAACTGATGAATGATGCGGCCGTTGACGTCCGCTACCCAATATTTCGAACCCCGGCAGCGGCATAGATGGCCAGCTACCGACCGAGATCCATGTCGAGCGTGGAATCGGAAAGCTCGACAATCAGCGGCACCGAAACCAGCGGGATCGGGCCGCTGCCACGCGGTTCGCTGGTCAGCGTGACGTCCGGTTCCGGCAAGCTGGTATCCGACAGCGCCAGGCTGGCTGCCGCAATCGGGCGCGCGGACGAATTGATCGCCCGGAAAGCGTCCCGCAGCGCCTCGTGGAGCTCAGTCTTCACCAGGGCGTGGGGACGGTATTGCGCGGTGACGAAATAGATGTCCCCGTCGATCAGTTCGGTCTTGCGGTAATGGGCGAGTGCGCCGCTCTCGTCGAGCAGGATGAAGTTCCGCACGGTAAGCCGGACGCGATGCTGCGCGGTATCGACGGGCAGAAGTTCGCGCGTACCTCCTCCTTACCAGATCACGGTCACGTCCGCATCACCGCACCCGCTTCACGTACAGCCGCCCGCCTTCGCGCAGTTCGGTCTGGAAATTGGGCACTGCCTCCATCAGGTCGGACAGGCGGCGGTAGCCGTAATTGCGCGCGTCGAAGCTGGAGCGGTTGCCCGCCAGCTGTCCCATCGCCGACAGACTGACAAAGCCGCGCTCATCGCGCTTTACCGAGTCATAGGCGTCGATCAGCAGCTTCAGCAGCTCCGGATCGACCTCGGCCTTCTTGCGACGGGTCACACCGGAGATCGCGGGTGGCAGCGACTGTTCAATCGGCACGTCCGTCGCGGCGGGCACGATGGCGGCCGCCGGCGGCGCCGGGATGGAGGGGGCGGGGGCCGGCTCGACCGCGGGACGGACGAGAGCTGTGGGGGCGGTTCCGAGAGCCATCGCCTCGGTGGTCGTCGTCTGCGACTGAGAGTCAGTAGGC
>CAKTFL010000235.1 GCA_934555855.1 uncultured Sphingomonas sp.
GCCCGGCGCCGTCAAGCCCAGGCCCGCGCCGATCGGCCCCGGCCAGGTGTCGCGCAACGCGCCGGTGGGCGGCGTGCTGGTGCTGTACGGCAATGAGCGCTGTCCGACCGACAATGAAGGCAATGAGGTGGTGGTCTGCACCCGTCGCTCCGCCAACGAGCAGTTCCGCGTGCCCAAGGAGCTGCGCGAGTTCCAGATCACGCCGCAGAACGAAAGCTGGGCGGTGCGCGCGCAGGGAACCGTTCAGGAGGGCGTCGGCGCCAACTCCATCGGCAGCTGCTCGGCGGTAGGCGCCGGCGGTCAGGTCGGCTGCTTCGCCCAGCAGGCGCGGGCGGCACGCGCGGAAAACCAGGCCCGCCGTAATGCGGAGCACGCGGGGCAGTAGCTTCCCTGCCCGCTCATGCCGCGGCGCATTCGGGGCCGGCGACCCAAGCTGGAAATGTGATCCGCTGGCGTGGAAGCGGGCCCATCCAGCTTCGCGGGATCACAGTTAAACTTCGGGGTGACGGCCGGGTTTGAGGTGATGGTTCAGGTTGGCGGGATCAGGCCCGGCTTTTCCGGATCGAGCGGATGCGGTGCCACAGGTACAGGCCGGCGGCCGCGACCAGCAGCACGCCGATCACCGCATCCAGGCGATGGAATGCTGCCTTCAGCCGCGGGTCGCTGTGCCAGTGATCGCCGAGCTTCATCCCCACCCAGGCAAGAAAGAAGCAGAACGGCCACGAGCCGAGAAAGGTGTAGATGTGGAACGGCACCAGCCGCATCCGCGCGACACCGGCCGGAAAGGCGATAAAGGTGCGGATCACCGGCAGCAGGCGCCCGACCAGCACCGCCAGCGACCCCCACCGGACGAAGAAGCGGTCGGCCATATCGAGCTCGTCCGGGCCGATCAGCAGATACTTGCCCCAGCGCTCGACCACCGGCCGCCCGCCGCGCCTGCCGACCTCATAGGCGACGACCGAGCCCAGATTGCAGCCGATCGCGCCCGCGGTCGCGGCAAGGACGAGGCTGAACTGCCCCGTCGAGACCAGGTATCCCGCAAACGGCATGATCAGCTCCGAGGGCAGCGGAACGCAGGCGCTTTCGATCGCCATCAGCAGGACGAGCCCAAGATACCCCCCTGCCGAAATCACCTGGATGACGAAGCCGGCCAGTGCGGCGATGATCGTTTCGAACATGGTCCGGGGATGGCCTAAGCGATCCTGCCGGTCAATTGTGGCGCGGAACAGGTTCGGCGCGGGAGCGGTTGAGCACCGCATGACGGATTTCACGCTCAACGATGGCCGCTCCATGCCGCGGCTCGGCCTCGGAACCTATCAGGTGAATGACAGCCAGGTGGCCGCGGTCGTGCGCGAGGGGCTGGACCTCGGCTATCGGCTGGTCGACACGGCCGCGATCTACGGCAACGAGCGTGGGGTCGGCGAGGGCATCATGAGCACGGACGCCTTCCTGACCACCAAGCTGTGGAACGACCGGCACCGCGATGCGGAGGCGGCGCTGGATGAGAGCCTGGCGCTGCTCGGGGTGGATGCGGTCGACCTGTACCTGATCCATTGGCCGTCCCCCGCCGAGGGACGGTTCGTGGAGGCATGGGAAGTTTTGGTGCGGCTGCGCGAGGCGGGCAAGGCGCGCTCGATCGGCGTGTCGAACTTCCTGCCCGAGCATCTTGACCGGATCATCGACGCGACGGGCGTGACCCCGGCGGTCAACCAGATCGAGCTGCATCCCTGGCTTCAGCAGCGCGAGGCGCGCGACTATCACGCGGCGCACGGGATCGTCACGCAGAGCTGGAGCCCGATCGGTCAGGGTAAGGGATTGCTGGAGGACGGGACGATCGCCGGCATCGCCGCTCGGCTGGACCGCTCGGCGGCGCAAGTAATCCTGGCCTGGCACCTTGCCCACGGACTGTCCGCGATTCCGAAGGCGTCGAGCCGGGATCACCTGGCCGACAATCTGGCGGCGGGGAACCTGACCCTGTCGACGGAGGATGTGGCGGCCGTCGATGCCATGGATTGCGGCAAGCGGCTGGGTCCCGATCCGCGGAATTTTTGAAGCGGCCGTTCGCGCTGATTTCTCCCGCCGTTAGCGCCCAGCTTGTCGAAGTACTGCTCCTCGGGGCGTGAGGAGAAAGGCAGGGCTTCGACAAGCTCAGCCCGAACGGCATGTGTGTGCTTCGATGAGGTACCGGAAGAGATCGAGGTAGCGCGCGGCCGAATCGGCTCCTGGCGGCGGGACCGGATCTGGTCGGATCGCATCCGGGCGCAGCAATGCTTCCAATGCCGCGACCAGTGTGGCGCCATCGTCCAGCGGCACCACCGCGCCGAGCCGGGGGTCAGTAACGATCTCGTCCACAGCGACGCTGGAGCGGGTCGTCACCACCGGCGTGCCGACCGACAGCGCCTCGCGAAGCACGCCGGGGACGCCCTCATAATCGCTGGTCAGCGCCAGCAGGGTGGCGCGCGCCATCGCCGGCAGCGGGTCGGCGGTGTGGCCGGGTAGATGGACACGGTCGGCAAGGCCAAGGTGGCGCACCTGCTGCTCCAACGCCTCGCGCCGGTCGCCCTCGCCCAGGATGACGAGCGGAATGGCAGCGTCCGACAGCCGGGCGAGCGCCGCGATCAGCCGGTCCCAGCGCTTCTGCGCGACCAGCCGACCGACGCCGAGGATGAAGCGGCCGGCTGGCAGGGGAGGCAGCGCGGCGCCGGCCAGGCGTTCTGCCGGCGGGTTCGGGATCACCGACACCCGGCCCTCCATCCGCATCAGCCGCGCGGCGTCGTGCGCGGTGGCAGGCGTCATCGCCACGGCCTGAGTCAGGAAACCGCCATGTGCCGCGAGCCAGCTCCGATGGCCAAGATCGAGCAGGGCGCCATGATCGCCCCGGCTCGGCGCGTTAGATACCTTGGCGACGATCGGCGGCGCGCTGCGGCCGAGCGCCAGCCAGGTCCAGGCGGCGATGCCGGTATAATGATTGCCGGGAACGAACAGCAGGTCGGGCCGGATGCGGGTCAGCAGCCCGGGCAGCGCGGTCGCCAGCCGGCGATAGCGCCGGTCGCCCAGCACGACCGTCTCCAGCCCCGGCGGCAGTTCCGCGGCGAGCGGCCCGGCCAGGTCGCCGGCGACCAGCGTCACGCGCTCCCCCGCCGCGATCCAGCCCCGCGCCAGCCGGAGCATCGCCCGCTCCACGCCGCCACCCTTCAGGTCCTGCGCGAGCGTCAGCAGGTGCATTCGTCGCGACTGACATGTTCCCGAAACATTGGTCTGCCTTGCTCCAGCCCATATTGGCCCGCAAGGGAATCCAGGTTGCGATGTCGTTCCAGAATGAATCCAGGCGCTTTTCTACCGGCGTCGCCCGCGCTGATCGAGAAGGGTCGATCATGTCCCGTGATTGCCTTGCACGATGAGCGCGCTGTCCGATGCGCGGCCGGCGTCCGCTGCCGAGCTGGCGGGGCTTGAGCCGCTGACCACCATCAAGAGCCGCTGGCCGGTACTGATCGGTGCCGGGCTGACCGTGCTGATGATCCTGGGCGTCGGGCGCGAGCTGTTCGATTCGGGCCTGTCGGGCTTGCGGCGCGCCGTGCCGGGAAGCCCATGGTTCTTCGTCGCCTTTGCCGCCATGTACATGGTGCCGCAGACGTTCGACTACCTGATCTTCCGCCGGCTGTGGCGGATTCCGCCGGCGGGTCTGGTCGCGCTGATCAAAAAGCGTATCGCGAACGAGGTGCTGATCGGCTATTCGGGCGAGGCGTATTTCTACGCCTGGGCGCGTGCCCGGGCGAAGATGGTGGCGGCGCCGTTCGGGGCGGTAAAGGACGTGTCGATCCTGTCGGCTATGGCCGGCAACGCGATCACCCTGGTGATGGTCGCGGTCGCCCTGCCGCTTGGCCATGCCCTGCTGACGCCGAACGGGTTGCGGATGGTGGAAGGGTCGGCGGCGGTCAGCGTCGCCATGTCGCTGCCGTTCCTGTTGTTTTCCAAGCGGGTGTTTTCGCTGCCCCGGCGTGAGCTGTGGTGGATCTTCGCCATGCATTGCGCGCGCATCGTCGTGGGATCGGTGCTGGTCGCGCTGGCCTGGCATTTCGGGATGCCGGACGTGTCGATCCTGATGTGGCTGTTCCTGTCGGCCGGGCGGCTGCTCGTCTCGCGCTTGCCGCTGGTGCCCAACAAGGACCTGCTGTTCGCCAATTTCGCCATCCTGCTGATCGGGCAGGACAAGGCACTGGCCGACCTGATCGCCTTTACCGCGGCGGCGACGCTGCTGGTGCATGTGGCATTGCTGGCCGCGTTCAGCCTCCATCACCTGTTGCGGAAGGAGCGGTGACGCGGGCCTGGCCGGGTCTGGCGGGCGTGCTGGCAGTCGTGCTGACGGTGCCCGCCGCGCCGGCGACCGCCCAGATCACCGGGCCCGACGCGCACGCCTGCATCGCCGGCCAGGGACCGGCTATCCAGGTCAACGTCGTAGGGCTGAAGGATCG
>CAKTFL010000236.1 GCA_934555855.1 uncultured Sphingomonas sp.
GCATAGGATCCGAAGAGTTCGAACGGGGGCGCCGGCCGCCAGCGCGCCTCCAGCTCGGCACCGTAGCTGTTTGCCTTCCCCGCATCGACCGACACCACCCGCGCGTCCATCAGGACCTGCGTCTGGAAATGGTCGTAGCGATAGGCGAAGGCCGTGCCCTCCAGGAACAGGCGGCCGTCGGCGGACCGATATTTCAGTCCAGCCTCCACGTCGTCCACCGTCTCGGCGGCGAGATCGGTGAAGCGGGCGTCACCGCCCGGCGCTGTCGGAGCGGCTGCGGAGGTGACGGCCGGCCGGCGTCCCCGCGCGACGCTGGCAAAGCCGTTCAGCCGATCCGACAGACGGTACAGCGCGTTCAGTCGCCAGCTTGCGCCGCTATCGTCCAGGTCGCGCCGGGCGACGCCGCGCGTGGGCTGCGCGGTGATCGCGAATAGCGGGACGGGATAGGCCGACGACACGGGAAGTAACGGGGCGCGGGGCGCGGACAGCGCATTCAGCAGCGCGGTGCGCGCAGCCGCGGGCTGACGCAGCGCGGCGAGCACGCCGGCCAGCACCGACCGCTCGCGCGTGGTCGACACGAACCGCGCGACCTTTTCGTCGTGAGTGAGCCGCACGCCGCCCTGGACGCGCAGGCGCGGCGACACGTCCACGCTGAAGTCGCCGAACAGGTCGAAGGCGGTGGTCGTGTCGCGATTGGTGTATTCCTCCTGGTGATCGGGCTGAAAGTTCGTCGCGAGCGCCAGCGATTGGGGAACGCCCAGCGTGCCCCCTGCCCCAGCGACCGCCCCGCGCAGCAGCGCCGCCGTGAGCCGGGGATCGGTATAGGCCGCCTCCGGCCCCAGCACCGGGTCGGCCCTGTTCAGCCGGCCGAGCAGCAGGGCCAGCGCCTGACGCTCGTCGATCAGGACGGGGACCCGCCGGCTGGCCCGTTCGCGAAAGAAGCTGCCGCCCGCGAAGGCGCGGATCGCGCCGCCGCCGTCGTAATTGAGCCGAAGCTCCTGACTGACCTGGCGGCCGCGATCATCGCCGCCGGAGGTGAGGATGCGAAGCGCGGTGCCGTCGAGATCCATCGTGTTGCGATTGGCGAAGTAGCGATAGCCGGAGATGCTGTGCAGCGACACGTCGGTTCCGAGCTGATAGGTCGCCAGCATCGTCGCGTTCGCCAGCCGGCGCCGCCCGCCAAGGTCGCTCCCGAGCTGGAACCCGGGCGAGGCCGACAAGGTCGCGCCGCTCCACGGATCGACGTTCCCCAGCACCGCGCCGGTCGCGCGATCGGACGGCGCGAAGGTGCGCGATTTGTAGCCGATGCCCGAAAAGCGATCCTCCTGGTAGTTGCCGATCAGATCGACGGTCAGGGAGGCAAGCGGGGCGAGGTGCAGGCTGGCGCGCGCGGCGCCCGTGCTGCCGCCGTTGAAGTCCCGCCCCCCGCCGAGATTGTCGGTATAGCCGCGCTGCCGCCGGTATCGGCCGGCGAACCGGATCGCATTGCCGCGACCGAGCGGCAGGTTCACCGTCGCGTCCACCCGCCGGGCGTCCAAGGTCCCGAACTCGTCGCGGATGCTCGCCGACAGGGCGGTGGGATCGGCGCGACGATCGAGGACGCCGACAGCCCCGACGAGGGCGCTGCGCCCGAACAGCGTCGATTGCGGCCCGCGCACCACCTCCACGCGATCGACGTCGAACAGCTCGAACACGGCCCCTTGCAGCCGCGACGAGGATACCCCGTCCTGGAACAGGGCGACGCGGGGCTCCGAGGCGGCGTCGGGCACGTCGGTGCTGATCCCGCGAATCGAGATATACGGATCGCCGGGCGATTCGACCTCCGCGAAGAAGCCGGGCGTGGTCAGCGACAGCTCGCGGAGCGTCGGCATCCGCAACCGGTCCAGCGCCGCGCCGGTCACGACGCTGACGGGCAGAGGCGCGTCGAGCCGGTCCTCCAGCCTCTTCTCCGCGATAACGAGCACTTCCGGATCGGGAGCGCCCGCGGACGCCGGCGTTCCGACCTGCTGCGGATCGGCGCCCGTCAGTTGAGCGGCAAGTATCAGCAAAGTCGCACCAGTCATGTGCGCTCACGCCATGCAGTCACGCCCCTGCCCCCCCCCCAGTCCCTGGCCGTCCTAGCGAGAATAGCAGCGGAATCATATTGGATCGTTACCACGCCCGCCCCAGCCCGAGGGCGAGTTGGAGAACAGAACATAGAGCGAACTTTTTGCTGTCCTACACAGCCTGTCCCTGCCAGTCCGCTCCGACGCGCCATGGTGGCGCAGCCAAAAAGGGCAGATCACGGATGCGAACATTTATTTTCTTCGCGGCGGCGCTCATGCTGGGCTGGGTCGGCCAGGCGGCGGCACAGTCGGTGACCGCGCCGGGCGGCTTCGTGCCGCAACAGGCGGTCGCGTTCGGAAGCCGGGGGGCGCCGGCGACCGCCGTCGATGCGACCCATCCCCTGCCCACGACGGCGCGGGGAACCACCGTCAGCTATCGCGACATTTCGGGCCAGATCGCCACCGCCAGCACCGCCCAGCAACTCGCCCCCGCCCGCCCGGACCGGCAGGGCCTGTTCATTCAGAACCTGTCGAGCGGCGACCTGTGGATCAACATGGACGGCATCGCGCTGGCGGGCCGCCCGGCGCTGCGGATCGCGCCAGGCCAGCTTTACGAAAGCCCCTCGCACGGCGTGCCGGGGACGGCGGTCTCCGTCTTCGGAGCGACGGCGGGCCAGGCGTTTTCGGCGAGGGAGTGGTAAGCGATGGCGCTCACGAACCTCGGCTCCCCCGCCCCGTCGGCCGGCCCCGCGGCGCTGCCGACGCTGTCGGTGAGCGGCCCGGCAGCGCTGGCCGAAGGCGAAGGCGGGTCCACCCTGTTCGCCTTCACGGTGACGCGCCAGGGTGACGCCTCACGCGCGGTGAGCTGTCGCTGGAGCGTGGCGCCGGCGGGCACCGCTCCTGCCACGCCGGGCGATTTCGTCGGTGGCGTGCTCCCTTCGGGATCGCTGACCCTTGCTGCGGGCGAGGTGACCGGGACGATCACCGTCGCGATCACGGGCGATGCCGTCGCCGAGGCCGACGAGGCGTTCACCCTGACTCTTGCCGATGCGACGATGGCGGTCGCGATCGACGCGGCAAGCGCGACCGGCACGATCCTGAACGACGATGCAGCGCCGGCCGTCACCGCGCGGGTGCTTGCCGCGAACCGTACCGATCTGCCGACCGCGAGCGTAAATTTCGGCCAGAACACCACGGCGCGACGGCTTCACCATGCCTCACCACAGGGCGCGATCAGCAATCTGCGGACGGTGGATGTCGGCTTTTATCTCAACAGCGCCGAGGGCGGGCCGAGCAACGTGCCCGCCGCCTTCACGATCAAGCGGTACATCGAATACCCGGCCGGCACCTACACCGCCGTGACATGGGGAGGCATCGCCACCGTCTCGATCGCGCCGGGAGCGGTGGTCACGTCGGACCCGGTCGCGGTCAGCGTTCCGGCGGGGGCCGCGTTCTTCGAGCGGACGGTGATCGTCTCGCCCCCCTCTGGCGCGATCCCGACGATCCAACTGCCGGCGGGCTCGTCCAGCCTGGGGCTGCCGGACGGCAAGGCACTGGCGGACATGGGCAATGGCGGGTCTATCGCGGCCGACAACAGCGTCAATTCGTTCGGCGCGTGCGCGATCCTGGGCGACATCGCCAACCCATCGGCGCGCGCATTCCTGGTGATCGGCGACAGCATCGCTTTCGGCCAGGGAGACACAAGCTCGGCCGGCCCGCGCGGCGGCAGCGGCTGGATCGGCCGGTGGCTGGACCCACTGGTCCCTTATGCCAAGATCGCGGTTCCCGGCCAGGGAGCCGCGGCGATGGCCGGCCTGTGCGCGACCGCGCAGATCGTCGCCCTGCTGGGAGCGCTGGGCTATACCGACGTGATCGAGGAGCACGGCATCAACGACCTTCGGCTGGCCCGAAGCGAGGTGCAGTTGCTGGCCGACCTCCAGACGCTGTGGTCGCAGCATCCGGGGCGGCGTGTGTTCCAGACTACGCTGACACCCCGTGCCGCGAGCACCAACGGCTATGCCGACGTGGCGGGGCAGGTGACGAAGACCGATGGCAGCATGACCTTGCTGGCCACCGTGAACGCCGCAATCAGGGCAAGGCCGGCCGGCATCGCCGGCGTGATCGAGGCGGCCGACGCGGCGATGAGCGCACGCGACAGTGCCGTATGGGGAGGTCCCTTTCCGCCGGTCGAGGACGGAACGCATCCGACCAGCGCCAAAGCGGCGGCGATGGCCGCGGCGATGGCGCCGACGACGATCGGCCTGTAGGCGCCCCGGTCAGGCGGGCTGGCGCCGTGCAGGCCGGCCCGCCAGGGACTTGCGCCATATCTGGAGCCGCCGATCGACATGGAGCCAGGCGAGCCACCCCGTCGCCAGCACACCGACCAGCGCCGCCGCCGCGAGCAGGAGGAGGAC
>CAKTFL010000237.1 GCA_934555855.1 uncultured Sphingomonas sp.
GCGAACAGCTCCAGCACGCGGCGTGGCGCGCAGTCCTCGCGCCATTCTTCGTCCGGCGTTCCGGGCTGCATGTGGTTACCTCTTGGTGCCTAGTTGTTTAGTCCCGGCATCTGGTGGATCGGGTTGACGATGAACCGGTCCGGCTCGGACGTGCAGACCTTGGCGATGTACTCGTAGGGCGTGAGGCCACTGAGCGTCTTGAGCCGGCGGGCGAAGTTGTAGGCGGCCATGAAGTCGGCAAGATGCGTCCGTAGCTGGTCGTGGCTTTCGTAATGGAAGCGTTTGACGGTCGCTTCCTTGATGGTGCGGATCATCCGCTCGACCTGTCCGTTGGTCCACGGGTGGTTCGGTTTGATGAGCCGGTGCTCGATATCGTTCGCCTCGCAGATCATGTCGAAGCGCATGTGGCGCGACCAGGCGGTGTTCCGGTTGCGGGGCTGCTCGGCAAATTGGATCCCGTTATCCGTCAGGATCGTGTGGATGCGGTACGGCACGGCTTTCAGCAGGTGTTCGAGGAACTCCCATGCTGTCCGTCTGTCGGCTTTGTCGACCAGCTGGGTGACCGCAAACTTGCTGGTGCGATCGATGCCGACGAACAGGTAGAGCTTGCCTTCGGCGGTCTGAACCTCGGCGATATCGATGTGGAAGAAGCCGATCGGGTAGCGCTTGAAGCGTTGCCGCTTCGGTTTGTCGCCCTCGATGTCCGGCAGGCGGGAGATGCCGTGCCGCTGCAGGCAACGATGCAGGGCTGACCGGGTCAGCGGCGGTATCGATGGCTGCAACGCATAGAGACAGTCGTCGAGCGGCAGCAATGTGTGGCGTCGGAACGCCACAACCATCGCCTCCTCCGCCTCGGACAAGGTCGTTGAATGAGGGGCCTTCGGCCCGGTCTTCAAATCCTCGACCGTCGCCCTCTTACGCTATTTCGCGACCGTCTTGGCATTGATCCCCAACTCCCGGCTCAGCGTCGCGAGCGAAGCCTGCGATCGCTGTATTGCTGCTCGGACGGCGTGCGTGGTCGTGGCGCACCCATGACGAACCTGTCCCATATGGCTTCCTTCCATTCCAACGAAAGGATCGCACCATCAAACCGTGGGATCAAACATCTAGGGTGTAAACTGGACGAGCTGTTTCTGGGTAGTGGACAGCGGGAGTGAACCTGGTTCGGAGCCATCGAACACGACAGGTGGTCGCCCTTTCTGCCCGTTTAGAACCTTCCAGCAGGACCCTGGTAGTGCCCCTATGTATCTGCCTGTGATTACTCATAGCTTAGCTTATGGCATAGCCCGCCCGTTGCGGCCGCCTGAGCATGGCATTCGCCTCGTCATCGCCGATGAAGCGTTCCGCCGCGGGGTCCCAGCGAAGGCGCCGGCCGGTCTTCATGGCCGTCCAGTGTAGGAGGCAGGTCGAGCAGGCGCGGTGGCCTATCTCGGCCGGCGCGGACACGGGGCCGCGGGTGCGAACCGCATTCAGCCAGTCACGATGCTGTTCGGGTGTATTGTGCAATTGGACTTCATTGGGTCCGATGACGCTGGTCAGGATCTTGGGGTCGCTCGCCTGCAAGGGAACGATCTGCGGCCCGCCCGGATCGCTGGCCGTGACCGCGCCGCTTCGGGTGACGAATATCCAGCCCTTGTCGCCGATGAACTTCACCCCGTTGGGAAAGGTACCGGAGATCGTCATCACGACGCCATTGGCATAGCGGCCATGCGTCTCGAACGGGCCATGGACATCCCAAAGCCCGCTCTTGGGGAACTCGGCCTTGCCCCAGATTTCCACCGGGCCCGTCAGTTCCGTGTCCATGCCCCAGTGCGCAATATCGATATGATGCGCCCCCCAGCCGGTGATCATGCCGGCGCCGAACTGCTCGCACCGCAGCCAGCCGGGCCGCGCATCGGTCGAGTTCTGCGGATGGACCCGAGTTTCGGTGTAGTAGACCTCGGGCGTCGAGCCGAGCCACGCGTCATAATTCAGATTGGCAGGAATCGGCATGGGCGCCGCCGCGGGTCCTGACGGATCGCCGGGCAACCCGATCTCGACGCGCTGCAGCTTCCCGACGCGGCCATTGCGAACCAGCTCGCATGCACGGCGGAACTGCGGCCAGGGTTCCGACCCGCGCTGTTGAGAGCCGATCTGCAGAATGCGCCCCGACGCCTTCACTGCGTTCGCCATGGTGCGCCCCTCACTGATCGTCAGCGAAGCCGGCTTCTGGAGGTACACGTCCTTGCCGGCACGTACCGCATCCACGGCCAGCCGCGCATGCTGGTGATCGGGCGTGGAGATCAGGACGGCGTCGATATCCTTGTTGGCTAGCAGCCCGCGATAATCGTCATAGCCGCGGGTGCCGGTATAGTTCTGCCCGCTCCTGGTCGCGTAGGCCGCGTCGACGAACTGCTGCCCGGACGCCATCCGCCTGGTGTCCAGGTCACAGACGGCGGTGATATGCGCGTCATTATGGCGCAGCACCTCCTTCATGTCGTGCCCGCGGCTGATGCGGCCTACGCCGATCGCGCCGACATTGATCCGCTTGCTCGGCGCCGTCGCGCCGAAGACGCTGGCCGGCACGATGGTGGGAAAGGCAGCAGTGGCCCCTCCCTTGATGACGCCGCGCCGCGTGAAAGCTACGGTCATGGAAACCTCTCCTCTCTATGCCATCACTGGGCGAGTGGCGTTTTTCTGTGCGGTCAGGACAAGCTCTGCGGCGAGCAGCGCCCCTTCCTGATCCTGGGCAACCGACGTCCGCTCGACGATGTCGGTCACGAATTGCGGCCCAAACGGCAGGGGCACCTTGCTGCAATCCATGTAGCGGACGCCCTTCTTGTCGGCGATGAACAGGTGGTTGCCACCGGGACGCCCGGCTACGTCGAGGTATTTGCGCATCTCGATGTAACCTTCCGTCCCGAGCAGGAAGGCCCGACCGTCGCCCCAGGTCGGTAGCCCGTCGGGCGTGAACCAGTCGACGCGGATGTACCCGGTGCCCCCGTCCCCCACGACCGTCATGTCGCCAAAGTCCTCGAAGTCGGGATGGTCCGAATAGGCGAGGTTGCCGGTCTGTGAGGCGACCACCTTGGCACGCCGACTTCCCGTGTAGAAGACGAACTGGTCTGCTTGGTGGCTGCCAATGTCGGTCAGGATGCCGCCGTAGCGCGGCTTATCCCAGAACCAGGCGGGGCGAGAGGGTGCGCTGACCCGGTGAGGCGCGATGTTGATGGTCTGAACCACCCGCCCGATTGCGCCCTGCTTGACGAGATAGCCTGCCATTACTGCCGCAGGCACCTCGAGACGTTCGGAGTACATCACCGCGAACTTGCGTCCGGTTTCCTTTAACGCAGTGCGAACCTGCGCGAGCTGGGTGAGCGTGGTGATCGCTGGCTTGTCGCTCAGAAAATCCTTGCCCGCGCGCATCACCCGGATCCCCAGCGGTGCGCGAAGGTCGGGTATGGGAGCGCCTGCGACCAGCTTGATCTTCTTGTCGTCCAGTATCTCCGCCTCGCTCCGGGCGAGATGCACATTGCCATAGCGCTTGCGAAAGGTGACGACCTGGGTCGGGTCCGCGGCGTAAAAGGCCGTGAGCACGCCGCCTCCGCGGATCATCGCGTCCGTCATCGAATAGATGTGGGCGTGGTCGAGGCCGATCACGGCGAAGGGTACCCGATACTTGGCTGTCGGTTCTGGACGTGCAGGGGTCGCAGCCTCCGACACCGCGTTCCCCTGCGACACCGACTGCGCCAGCGCTTCCGCGGCAAGGCCGGCCCCCAGTCCCATGCCGATCAGCGCGCGTCGATCGATCGGGTTCATCGTTGATACTCTCCTTATTCGGCCGGCGTGGCGACCGTTGACCAGTTCACGACGTGGTAGCGGGCAGGAGCCGCGCTGACATTCCGCAGCGCATGAGGTGAGTTCGAGGCGTTGAAGATGATCGAGCCCGGCCCGATCCGGTGCCACTCGCCATTCGACAGCGTTTCGACCGTACCTTGGTCTATGATGACCAGCTCCTCGTTGGGGTGCTTGTGCGGGGGGTGAGAGGCCAAGCCGGGGTTGAGGGTGGTGACGTGCATCTCCAGCTCTCGGAGCGTGGCCGTGGGCCGCCGCACGATCGGCCGCACCTCGCCCGTGTCGGTCCTTGTGACGGCCATGGCGTTCCAGTCGAACACGGCCGGCCCCAGCAACTCCCCGCCACCTTGCGCCAGCGCCCATCCCGAGCAGCCCAGCACCGCACCCGCGGCCAGCCACGCGGCGTCTCGAAATCGTAGGGGCATGATCTTCTCCAGCCGGAATGCGCCGATCCTCTTAAAGGATCGTTTGATGGTTCTGCTGCCAGACGATGCGGGCTCCGCGCTCGCCACCTGCGCCGTCCCGGGCGGGATCCTGTCTTGATCGGCCGGATTGCGCATGCCAGTCACCAGTTCCACAGGGTGCCATCCTCCAGCC
>CAKTFL010000238.1 GCA_934555855.1 uncultured Sphingomonas sp.
GCGGCGGCGGCATCACCAGCGCGCTGGTCATGCGCCGCCCGCGCGGCGGCAACGAGCGCCAGGCGACGGTCGGCCGTGGCGGCACGCAGACGGTCTATGTCCGGGGCGCGGACGCTACGCCCCAGCCGGTGCAGGTGACCACCGGCGACACCGACGGTACGATGACCGAAGTGATCGGCGGCAATCTCAGGCCGGGTGCGGAGGTGATCACCGGCCAGCTGTCGGGCGATGCCGCCGGGGCGGGCACCGGCCAGCGCCGTTCGCGCCGTGCAGGAGGGGGCGGTGGCCAGTAACGCTCCGCTGATCCGGCTGCGCGGCGTCACCAAGTCCTATGGCGCGGGCGCGACGCAGTTTCAGGCGCTGAAGGGCGTCGATCTGGACATTGCCGCCGGTGATTTCGTGGCCGTGATGGGCCCGTCCGGGTCGGGCAAATCCACGACCATGAACATACTCGGCTGTCTCGACGTGCCGTCCGGGGGCGAGTTCCTGTTCCGCGGCCACCATATCGAACGGCTCGACCGCGACCAGCGCGCGCTGCTCCGCCGCAAATATCTCGGCTTCGTGTTCCAGGGCTTCAACCTGCTCGCCCGCACCAGCGCGCTGGAGAATGTCGAGCTGCCGCTGCTCTATCGCGGCGACGAGAAGAAGGCGCGCCGTGCCCTCGCCATGGCCGCGCTGGAAAAGGTCGGGCTCGATCGCTGGTGGGACCACACCCCCGCCGAGCTGTCGGGCGGTCAGCAACAGCGCGTCGCCATCGCCCGCGCGATCGTTACCGAGCCCGACGTGCTGCTCGCCGACGAGCCGACCGGCAACCTCGACTCCGAGCGCTCGGTGGAGATCATGGAACTGCTCACCGGCCTCAACCGCGCGAGCAACATCACGGTGCTGATGGTCACCCACGAACCCGACATGGCCGCTTTCGCCCGCACGGTGATCCACTTCAAGGACGGCCTGGTCGAAAGGATCGAGGCGAACCACCGCCAGGGCGAAGAGGTGTCGCTGTGACCTGCTTGTTCCCCGCCGAAGGCCGGGGTCCAGCCCTTTTGGAGAATCCGGTGCGGAAGGACCGATCGGCGCTGCGTGTCGAGATTGGATCCGGGCCTGCGCCGGGAACCGAGAGGCGATAGGATGTTCGGCACCACCCTGACCCTCGCGCTGCGCTCGATTGCGCGGCACAAGCTGCGCTCGTTCCTGACCACGCTCGGCATCATCATCGGCGTCGGTGCGGTGGTGACGATGGTGACGCTGGGCAAGGCGACTACCGCGGCCGTCCAGACGCAGATCAGTGCGCTCGGTACCAACATCCTCCAGATCCGCCCCGGCCAGGGCTTCGGCCGGGGTGGCGGGGGCCCGCGTCCGCCCGACTTCAAGCCCGACGACGTTTCCGCCATCGCCAACCAGATCGCCGGCGTCACCGCCGTCGCGCCCCAGGCGTCCTCCACCGCCACCGCGATTTACGAGGGTGCGAACTGGTCCACCACGGTCAACGGCACGACGGACGACGCCTTCGTGGTCCAGCCCTGGCCGCTGGTATCGGGTCGCTACTGGACGCCGGCCGAGGAACAGTCTGGCAAGGCGGTCTGCGTCATCGGCAACACCGTGCGCCAGAACTTGTTCAGGGGGGCGGACGCCGTCGGCCGGCGCTTTCGCATCGGCCCGGTCAGCTGCGAGATCATCGGCACGCTTTCGACGCGCGGCCAGGCGGGCTTCGGCGGCGACCAGGACGATGTCGTGGCCATGCCGATCAAGGCGGTGCAGCGCCGCTTCACCGGCAGCCGTGACGTGAAGCTGATGCTGGTCGGCGTCGATCAGGCCTATTCGACGGCGACGGTGCAGGCATCGATCCAGGACCTGCTGCGCGAGCGGCGCGGCATCGGGCCGGGCAAGGACGACGACTTCTTCATCTTCGATACCAAGCAGATTTCGGACACGCTGACCGGCACCACCACGCTGCTGACCCGCATCGTCGCGGCGGTGGCGGCGATCAGCCTCGTCGTTGGCGGCATCGGCATCATGAACATCATGCTGGTGTCCGTGACGGAACGGACGCGGGAGATCGGCATCCGCCTGGCGATCGGCGCGGTCGCGCGCGAGGTGCTGATGCAGTTCCTAGTGGAGGCCGTCGCGCTGTCGTGCCTGGGCGGGCTGATCGGTCTGGTCATCGCGCAGCTGGTGATCGCCGTAGTCACGCCGCTGATGCAGGTGCCCTTCATCTTCGACCCGCAGATCAACCTGATCGCCTTCGCCATCTCGGCGGTGATTGGCGTCGTGTTTGGCTATTTCCCCGCCCGCCGCGCAGCCGCGCTCAACCCGATCGACGCCTTGCGGCACGAATGAGGCGCCCGCCAACGGGGGGCAACGAAGAGTCCGGATTAGTCCTCGTGCCCACATGGCGCCTGCAACGCGTCCAGCTCCGCGTGCGTATCCACGTCGATCAGCTCGCCCGGCAGAGCGATGACGTGGCGACCGGCGCGGATCAGGTCTCGCGCCCCGGCATCGCCCGACAGGTTCCGAAGGCCCGTGAACCGGCCGCGCCCGAACAGGGCGGGAGGCTTGCCCGAGCGTCCGTCGCTGGACGCGACCACCGACATGTCGTCCTCGGACGCGGCGAACAGGCGGCCGACATGCGCCGCCGTCACGCGCGGCATGTCGGCGAGCACGATCAGTACCGCCCGCGCACCGCGCGCCTCCGCCTGAACGACCCCCAGCCGCACCGATCGCGCCATGCCCGACGCCGGGTCTTCGTTGCGGATGCAGGCAAAGCCGCGCGATCCGTAATCCAGCCGGCCGCCGCCGACGATCGCGACCCGCTCCAGAAACGCCATGTCGGTCAGCGCATCCGCGACATGCAGGCCGAGCGGCTTGCCCGCCAGCACCTGTTCCAGCTTATTGTCGCCGGCGCCGAACCGTGACGACCGTCCGGCCGCCAGCAGGACGAGAACGGTATCGTCAACCCGCAGCATGGAAGGCGCCGACCATCGCCGCCGCGATCGACAGCGCGATCTCCGATGGTCCGATCGCGCCGATATCGATGCCGACTGGCCCGTCGATCCGGTCGATCGCCTGCTCCGTGAGCCCCGCCGCTGCCAGCCGCTCGCGCCGTGCGGCATGGCTGCGGCGCGAGCCGAGCGCGCCGACATAGGCGGCATGGCTGCCCAGCGCCGCGATCAGCGCGGGATCGTCGATCTTGATGTCATGGCTCAGCGTCACCACGGCGGTGGCCGGGCCGGGCTTCCACGCCTCCACCGCTTCGTCGGGCCAGCGATCGTCCAGCGTCACGCCGGGAAAACGCTCCTCGGTCAGGAAGCGCGCGCGCGGATCGATCACCACCGTGTCGATGCCCAGCGTCCGCGACAGCTGCGCGAGAGCCTGCGCGATCTGCACCGCACCCACGATCAGCAGGCGGCGCGGCGGGTCGTAGCGGTTGGCGAACACCGCGCCGGTCTCCACCGGGCGCAGGTCGCTATGCCCGCTCGTCAGGTCGGTCGTTACCGTCAGCGACCTGCCCGCCTCCCGCGCCTCGGCAACGCGGTCGAACAGCTCGGGGTCGAATCCTTCCGCCGAGACGGGCTGCACCATCACCTCGATCTCGCCGCCGCAGGGCAGGCCCACTTCCCAGGCGGCGGCATCCGCCACGCCATAGCGCTTCAGCTGGAACGGCGCCCCCCCGATCACCTCAGCCGCGGTCTGCATGATGTCGCTTTCGACGCAGCCGCCCGACACCGACCCCTCGAAGCGGCCATCGGCATGGACCAGCATGTGGCTGCCCCGCGGGCGCGGCGCCGAGCCCCAGGTCGTGGTCACCGTCGCGAGCGCCATCGGTTCGCCCCGCCATGCCCGCGCCGCCGCGATCACGCTGTCATTTTCCGCCATGTTATCCCCTTAGACCTGGATACCGCCCGGCGAGAAGCCGTCTCCCGTTCGTAACGCTGACGCGCCATGCGGTTGCCGAAAGGGAGTGAGGGAATGATTCGGAACTGGATGATGACGGCGCTGCTGGCATGTTCGCCCGCACTGGCGCAGGATGGCGCGGTGAGCCGTCCGCAGCCGTCGCTTTCTCCGCCGATCCTGATCGCCCATCGCGGCGCCAGCGGCTACCGGCCCGAACATACGCTCGCCAGCTATGATCTCGCGATCGAACAGGGCGCCGACTTCATCGAGCCGGATCTCGTGCCGACCCGGGACGACGTGCTGGTCGCCCGGCACGAGAATGAGATCGGCGGCACTACCGACGTCGCCGCTCACCCTGAATTTGCCGCGCGCAGGACCACTAAGACAGTCGACGGGCGGCCGATGACCGGCTGGTTCGTCGAGGATTTCACGTTGGCGGAGCTGAAGACCCTGCGCGCGCGCGAACGCCTGCCGCAGCTTCGCCCCGGCAACGCCGCCTATGATGGCCGTTTCCAGATAC
>CAKTFL010000239.1 GCA_934555855.1 uncultured Sphingomonas sp.
GGCCCGAACCCGCGCCGGGCAAGCCGTTATGGCTGATGACGCTCGCCGATCTCGCGCTGCTGCTGGTCGGCTTCTTCGTCCTTCTCCAGGCCAGCGAGCGCCCGCGCGAGGTCGTCGACGCGCTACGCGCCAGCTTTGCCGGAACACCGGCGCCCGCCGATGTGCCGGTAATGTCGGCAGGCGTGCTCGACTTCGGGCCGGGGTCCGCAGTACTGCCCGAAAGCCCTGCCGCCGTGATCGCCTGGGCGCGCGAGGCGGTGCGCGATCCACGCATCGCGCTGACCGTGACGGGATCGGTTGACGGCAGCACCGGCGACGTCGACGCCACCACCGGCAGCGGCGCGATCCTGGCCGCCGACCGCGCCCGCGCTCTCGCCGCCGTGCTCGCAACCGTTTCACCGCGCATCACCGTGACAACCGCCCCTGGCCCCGGCCGGCGCGCCGCCATCGTCACCATCGCCTTTGTCGGCGAGGCCGGCACCGCTTCCAAGGAACCGCGATGATCATCGCCATGCTTCTCGCCGCCAGTTTCCAGAACATCACGGGGCTCGACCGCGCCGTTTCCGCCTTTACCGGCCGGCCGGCCGGCGCGGAGGGCGGGGCGCGCACCGCGATCGACCCGCGCCTGCGACTGGCGCAATGCGCCACCGTGTCGCTGTCCTGGCGGACCGAGGCGCATGACGCGGTGGTCGTGTCCTGCACGGGACCGGACTGGCGCATCTTCGTGCCGGTGATCCGCCCCGCCAACGCGCCCGCGCCCGTCTCGGTCGCGCGCCCGGCGGTGCTCGCCCCGGTCAGGGCGGAGCCGGTGATCCGTCGCGGCGATCCGGTGGTGATCGAGGCCGGCTCGCCAGGCTTTTCGATCAGCCGGGAGGGGGTCGCGGCCGGCGATGCGCCGCCGGGCGGCCGGTTCATGGTCCGGGTCGAGGATGCCAAGACCCCGGTCCAGGCGATCGCCGTCGAGGCGGGCCGCGCCACCCTGCCGGGATGGGGCGAATAATTTTTTCTAAAGCCAGGGACGAAGCGGCCGTTTATGCCCATGTCAGCCAGATCAGACAGGTGCGGACATGGTGGAATCAATCGGCACATCGCCGCTGAACGGAAGTGGAAACGTCTCGCGCGTCGCCGCCCCTGCGGCTGCGCCGATGCCCCAGCCCGCGACCCAGCAGCAGCCCCAGGCCCAGCTCGCGCCGGCCGCACAGCTCAGCGGGCTTGCCAGGGCGCTTGCAGCTTCTCCTCCGGTCGACACCGACCGCGTGATGCAGATCAAGAAGGCTATCCAGAACGGCTCCTTCCCGATCCTGCCCGCGACCATCGCCGACCGGCTTCTCGCCCTCAAGCTCAACTGGGACGGCCATGAAAAGGCGTGAAGCCCTGATCCGCGTCATCGACGCGCTTCATGCAGAGATCGCCGCGCTGAAGGCGAACGACGTCCACGCGCTGGAGCGCGCGACGGCGGACAAGCTGGCTGGTATCGAGGAGGTCGCCACGCTCGGCACCGGCCCGGCAGGCCCGGAGATCCGCGAGCTTGCCGACGAGGCGAACCGCCTCAACGAGACCTGCCGCATCTACGTCAACCTGATGGCGGCAAATGTTCGCCGCCGCCTGCAAATCCTGACCGGCGACGCCGGCAATGGCGGCAGGTCGCGGGTGTTCCAGGCCTACGCCTGAGGCTGACGCGCCGTCCCTGCCTCCCGTTCGCCCTGAGCTTGTCGAAGGGCTGCCCTTCTTGAGGGGAAGATGCACGGCATCGACAGGCCCAGCCCGAACGGCAGGATAAGATACTGGCACGCCTCTTGCTGTGGCAATCCCGACAACAGGGGTTTGTTTCAGGGTAATGAGCGTCAATCCGATTACTGCCGGACGGGTCCAATCGGCGATCGCGCTTGCGAGCAGCAAGACGGGCGTCGATTTCGACTATCTGCTCGGCCAGGCCAAGATCGAGAGCGGGCTCAACACCAATGCCCGGGCGAGCACCTCCTCCGCGTCGGGGCTGTACCAGTTCGTCGAACAGAGCTGGCTCGCGGTCGTGAAGAAGCATGGCGCCGAGCATGGGCTGGGCTGGGCGGCCGAGAGCATCGGCCGCACCGCGGGCGGGCGCTACACCGTCAACTACGGCGCGACGCGCAACGCCATCCTGTCGCTTCGCAACGATCCCAACGCCGCGTCGCTGATGGCGGCCGAACATGCCAGCGACAACAAGGACCAGCTTGAGGCAACGCTCGGCCGGTCCGCGAACGGCACCGACCTGTACATGGCGCATTTCCTGGGCATCGGCGGCGCCAGGAAGTTCCTGTCCGCGATGGCGTCGAATCCCGACCAGTCCGCCGCTTCGCTGTTCCCCAGCGCGGCCGGCAGCAATCGCGGCATCTTCTACCGTCCCGGCGGCCAGCCCCGCTCGCTGTCGGCCATCTATCAGCGTTTCGCCGACAAGCTGGGTGCGGCGGCGACCAGCGTCAGCGAAACCCGCTCCGCCAACCTGTCCTTTGCCGCGCAGGCGCTGAACATGGGCGATGACTCGACGGTGGTGACCGGCGGCAACGAAAGCGCCACGGATGCGCTTAGCTGGGCCAAGCAGGCGATGACCCGCTTCACCGGCGGCGGCGCCGGCACGGCCAGCCTGCTGCGCCCGACACCCGACACGGCGCGCCTGGCCTATATGATGCTCGCGCGGATGGGCGGCTAAGCGATGAACAAGCTTCTCGCCGGCGGTCGCGGCGCGGCCCTTCCCCTCGCGATCCTCCTGCTGGTCGTGGTGATGGTCGTTCCCATCCCCAAGCAGCTGCTGGACGTGTTCTTCGTCTGCAACATCGCGATCAGCCTCGCGGTGCTGATGGTGGCCTTGAACGCACAGAAGCCGCTGGACTTCTCTGCCTTTCCGACCGTGCTGCTGTTCTCGACCCTGTTCCGCCTGGGCCTCAACGTCGCCTCGACCCGCATCGTGCTGGTCCATGGCCATGAGGGCGAGAGCGCGGCGGGCCATGTCATCGAGGCATTCGGGACTTTCCTGATCGGCGGCGATTACGTGGTCGGCATCTTCGTCTTCGCGATCCTGATGATCATCAACCTGATCGTGGTGACCAAGGGCGCGGGCCGCGTGTCGGAAGTGTCGGCGCGCTTCACCCTCGACGCGCTGCCCGGCAAGCAGATGGCAATCGACGCCGACCTCAACGCCGGCCTGATCACCCCCGACGAGGCGAAGAAGCGCCGCGTCGACGTCGCCACCGAGGCCGAGTTCTACGGCTCGATGGACGGCTCGTCCAAGTTCGTGAAGGGCGACGCGGTCGCCGCCATGCTGATCCTCGCGGCCAACGTCATCGGCGGCCTGATCCTGGGGCCGGTCAGCCATGGCATGGGCATTGCCGACGCCGCCAAGACCTATATCCTGCTCGCGATCGGCGACGCCCTGGTGGCGCAGCTGCCGTCGCTGATGCTGTCGATCGCCGCCGCCGCGATCGTCACCCGCGTGAAGTCGGAAAAGGACCTGGCCGGCCAGATCGGCAGCCAGTTCGGCTCGTCGCGCACCTGGACCCCGGTCGCCGCCATCCTGACGCTGCTCGGCATCCTGCCGGGGATGCCGCATTTCATCATCCTGCCCGCAGCCGCCATCGCCGGCTTCGCCGCATGGAAGCTGCGCCAGATCGAAAGGCGCCCCGCCCCGCCCGCGATCGAAGCGGAGCCCGAAGCCCCTGCCGACCCGTCCAGGATCGAGTGGAGCGAAGTCACCGACGCGATGCAGGTCAATCTCGACATCGGCTACGGCCTGGTGCCCCTGGTCGACGAACGTCGCGGCGCGCCCCTGATGGGCCGCATCACCGGCGTCCGGCGCCAGCTGTCCAAGGAGCTGGGCTTCGTCATCCCGCAATGCCGGGTGCGCGACGACATCAACCTCGCGCCCTTCACCTACCGCATCCTGGTCAACGGCGTCGTCGTCGGCGAGGACCAAGTGTCGCCCGACGAGATGCTCGCGCTCGATACCGGTCAGGCGTTCGGCGAGCTTTACGGCAAGAAGGCGAAGGACCCGACCTTCGGCCTCGACGCGACCTGGATTTCGTCGGGCGATGCCGATGCCGCGACCGGCGCGGGCTATCTGGTGGTCGATGCCGGCACGGTGATGGCGACCCATCTCAACCACCTGCTAGGCCAGAACGCCGCCGACCTGCTCGGCCCGGACGAGGTCCAGTCGCTGCTCGACGGGCTGAAGGACCGCGCGGCGCAGCTGGTCGCCTCGCTGACGCCGAACCCGCTGCCGCTCACCACCCTCACCCAGGTCCTGAAGGGCCTGCTCGCGGAGAACATCCCCTTGAAGGAGTTCCGTCGTATCGCCCAGGCGATCTCCGTCGCGGCCACCCGCGCCGCCGATCCCCTGGACATCATCGAGCTGATCCGGCC
>CAKTFL010000240.1 GCA_934555855.1 uncultured Sphingomonas sp.
GTACCGGGCGTAGCGTAGCGAATACGCGATGCCCCCGATCTTCGCTCCGGCAAGCGCGTCCCATTCGTCGCCGTAACGCCTGACCAGCCGGTCGCTGGTGAAGCGGTGATAGGCGATGGTCGCGGACAGGCCGGACAGGGTACCCACCTTGGGCCAGGCGCCGGTCAGGCCGGCATAATAATCGCGCACGCCATCAGGAGGCGTGGTCAGGAACTTGTCCGCCCAGCCCTGGAACTTGAACAGCGAGGACAGCGGCGTCTGGAAGCTGGTCAGCGCCGCCCCCCGGTCCGCGCCCAATATCTCGAAGCCTGCGGTGCCCGTCACGACCGCATGGGTCAGCGACGCCTCCGCGGCGCGATACCGCGCCCGATAGCGGTTGGGATTGCGATGATAGTCGGACTGGGTGGCGACGCTTGCGGCATAAGCCAGCTTCCACCCCGGCCCCAGCGGGCGGTTGCCGGCCAGGCGCACGCCATAGCTTTGGCTGGACAGGCGATAACCCTGCACCGCCGCCTCGTCCTGGTCGACCAGATAGGCGAAGCCGGTCAGGGTGCCGATCGGCGTCTTGTAGCCGACCAGCGCGAAGATGTTGTCGCCGGACACCGCCTGCTGGCGGGCGCCGCGCCCGTCGATGCCGTTGATCGTCCGGTTGCTCCACGCATAGCTCAGGTCGATGCTCAGCCCCCCGGCCGGCGCCGCGACCAGCCGTACGGCGTCGAAGCTCTGCTGGCTCTGCCGGAAATTCGCCGAGCCGACGAAACGCTGGTCCGCCAGCTCCAGCAGCTGGCGGCCGGCGGTGATGCTGCCGGACCTCCAGGTGCGGCGGATCTGGGCGCGGTTGAGCTCGATATTCTGCGGATCGCCGACCACCGGATAGCGCGTCTTGCCGTTCAGGCCGTCATTGTAGTGGGGCAGGATGCCCAGCACGGCCTCGCTCTCGACCAGCGCCGACCAGCCGTCCAGGCTCGCCTGCAGGCCGGAGCGGACGCGGGCGGTGACCGCGTCGGCATCGCGGGGCAGCGGGTCCTGATCGACATGCTCCCAGCGCAGCCGCGCATCGGCCAGCGGCTTCAATTCGATCTGCTGCGCGCCGGCCGGTCCCGCCAGCATCGCGCACGCGACCACTCCCCAACATTTCACGTATCTGATCCCCCAATCAGCCCCCCGGAATGTCGGGGTTGTGCAAGAGGAACGAGATTGTCAACGCCCGGTACTCGGCTCCCGGCACTCACCGTCGGCCCGGCTGATCCTGCTCAATGATCCAGTCGAAATCCATGACGATGATCGACCTCACCGGCCGCCCACGCTCGTCGCGTGCGGGTTTGTACAGGTAGCGCTTTTCGATCACCGGGCAGGTTGCACTGTCCAGATCGGGATGGCCGCTCGATCCCGTGACCACGCAATGCGAGACATGGCCGTCGATCTCGACCGCGAAGCGCACCGCCACCGTGCCGCCGATGCCCGCCTCCATCGCCGCCTGCGGATAGTCGCCATGCTTCATCCGGTCGCGGATGCGGCGGGGCGGCGTGTCGTCGTCCCAGCCGTCGCCATCGCCATTGCCGTCGCCGCCACTGCCGAAGCCGTTGCCGATCCCGCCGGCGCCCGTGCCGGGCCCGGCGCGCTCGGCCGCGCCCTGCATCGGCTGGACGCCGATATTGGCGACCGGCGCCACCGCTATTGGCGGCGGGATTGTCGGCAGCGGCACGATTGGCGGCGGTGCGACGACCTGCGTCGCGGTCGAGCGCAGATTCGACGGCGCGGCGCGTCCCGCCTTGCGCTGGCGATGCTGCCGCGCCGGAACGACCCGCTCGCGGGGTTCGGGCGTGGGCGGCACTGCGGTGAACACGGTCGCTTCCCCCGGACGGGCGCCTGGCACCGGAACGAGAAGGCCCGCCAGCAGCAGCCAGCCAAGCAGCGCGACCACCGCCCCGGTCAGCCCCGCCGAGGCCAATCGCTCCTGAGGGGTCCCGAACTCGACCACCTGCGTCCTACTCCGCCGCCAGCGCTTCTTCGCGTTCCGCCGCCTGGCGCGCCCACATCTCGGCATACAGGCCGCGACGGCGCAGCAGCTCGGCATGGGTGCCGCGCTCGGCGACGCGGCCGGCGTCGAGCACGACGATCTGGTCGGCGCCGACGATCGTGGACAGGCGGTGAGCGATGACGATGGTGGTGCGCCCGCGCTCGATTGCCTCCAGCGTGTCCATGATCTCCGCCTCGGTACGGCTGTCGAGCGCGCTGGTCGCCTCATCCAGGATAAGCACCGGCGGGTTCTTGAGCAGCGTGCGCGCGATGGCGACCCGCTGCTTCTCGCCCCCCGACAGCTTCAGGCCGCGCTCTCCGACGCGGGTGTCGTAGCCGTCCGGCTGGCGTTCGATGAAGCCGGAGATGGCGGCACCCCTGGCGGCATCGGCGATATCCGCTTCCGACGCGTTCTCCCGACCATAGGCGATGTTGTAGCCGATCGTGTCGTTGAACAGCACCGTGTCCTGCGGGACGATGCCGATCACGGCGCGCAGGCTCGCCTGGCGGACAGCGGCGATATCCTGTCCGTCCACGGTGATCCGCCCGCCGGTCAGGTCGTAGAAGCGATACAGCAGCCGTGCGATCGTCGACTTGCCAGCGCCCGACGGCCCGACGATCGCCAGCGTCGATCCGGCGGGGATGTCGAGGTCGATGCCCTTCAGTATTTCACGCCCCGGATCGTAGCCGAAGCGGACATTCTCGAAGCGCAGGTGCGCCTTGCCCACCCGCAGCGCCGGCGCGCCGGGTGCGTCGGTGACCTCGGTGGGCGTGTCGATCAGGTCGAACATCGCGCCCATGTCGATCACGCCCTGGCGGATAGTGCGGTACACCATGCCGAGCAGGTCGAGCGGCCGGAACAGCTGCGCGAGCAGGGTCGATACGAACACCACGTCGCCCGCCGAGGCGGTGCCCCGGCTCCACTGCCAGGCGACGAACGCCATGCCGCCGCCGAGCATCAGGTTGGTGATGAGCGCCTGGCCGATGTTGAGCCACGCCAGGCTGTTCTCTGACCGGGTCGCCGCACGGGCATAGGCGGCGATCGCAGCGTCGTAGCGGCGCGCCTCGCGTTCTTCCGCGCCGAAATACTTCACCGTTTCGAAATTGAGGAGGGAATCGACCGCGTGCGCGACCGCGCCGGTGTCGAGGTCGTTCATCTGCGTCCGCAGGTGATTGCGCCAGTCGGTTACCACCCGCGTGAAGGCGATATAGGCCGCCACCATCCCCACGGTCGCGACCACCATCGGCCAGCCGAAGCTCCGGCCGAAGATGCCCAGCACCAGCGCCAGTTCGAGCACGGTCGGCGCGATGTTGAACAGCAGGAAATACAGCATCGTGTCGATACTCTTGGTGCCGCGCTCGACCACTTTGGTGACCGCGCCGGTGCGCCGTTCGAGGTGAAAGCGCAGCGACAGCCCGTGCAGGTGGCGGAAGACATTGGCCGATAGCCGCCGCGTCGCGTCCTGACCCACCCGCTCGAATACCGCATTACGCAGATTGTCGAACAGCGTGGTCCCGAACCGCGAGGCGGCATAGGCGATCACCAGCAACATCACGAGCGTGGCAAGGCCGCGGTCGCCGGCCGCCATGCGGTCCACCGCAAATTTCAGCGTGTAGGCCGCGCCGAACACCTGGACGAGCTTGGACGCGAGCACGAGCAGCATCGCGCCGGAAATCCGAAGCTTCAGCCCCGGCTCGCCTGCAGGCCACAGGTAAGGGAGAAAGCGGCGGAGGGTCGGCACCAGCGGCCGGTCGGCGCGGGTGTGGGTCGTGGGATCGGCGGGAGGCATTGAACGATATGTCGCCCCTGGGGGGCGGGAGTTCAATGTGTGCCGGGCGCACCACCGTGGTCACCCCGGCCTTGTGGCGGCGGCCGTGGGTCTGCGGGCGATTCGTTCCTGGCCGAAGCGGGCCGGTTGTCGTGAAGTCGATCCCGGCACTGGGCCGGGGTGACGGGGAGTCTTGCCTTTCCCGCCGTTCGCCCTGAGCTTGTCGAAGGGCGTCCAGTGATGATGGCGGGGAGCCCGCGGGTCCCGACGCGGGAGTTAATCCCGCGTCGTCAGTCGGCGCTGCTGCGCCGCTGGCCGGGCTTGCTGTTGCGCGACGGCTTCGCCGCGCGCACCGGCCGGCGTCGCCGGCTCTACAGCTTCGCCGTCAGTTCCGGGACGACGGTGAACAGGTCGCCGACCAGGCCGATATCCGCGACCTGGAAGATCGGCGCATCCGCGTCCTTGTTGATCGCGACGATGACCTTGGAATCCTTCATGCCCGCAAGGTGCTGGATCGCCCCGGAGATACCCACGGCGACATAGACTTCCGGTGCGACGATCTTGCCGGTCTGGCCGACCTGATAGTCGTTGGGG
>CAKTFL010000241.1 GCA_934555855.1 uncultured Sphingomonas sp.
CTTCGGTGCCGATCGCCGCGTTGAGGCGCTGCACCTCCGGATCGGCGGGCGGCGATGCCCCGGACAAGGTCTTGCAGGAGGCGAGAAGCAGCAGGGTGAGAATCGGGGCGGCAGCGGATCCGCGACTGGTCGGCATGGTCGTCATCTTCCCCCTCGTTCACCCGGTGTTCGCGCAGTCAGGCCGCCTTCTCCTCGGCGGCAGGCTGGGCGGCCGCTGGCAACGCCTCCTCGTACAGATCGGCTTCCGCTTCCCGACGGTTGACGAGCCCCCGCATGATCCTGCCGTCATTGCGGACCCATTTGGCGAACTCGCGGGCGGCGTCCTTGAACTTGCCGGCCCGGTGCAGCCTGGTCAGCGTCGCCCTGGCGATCGCGCCGGTATTGTAGTGGAAAGACACCAGCGCATCGAACTGGTTCTGGTTGGTCTCGGCCGAGCCGAGAGCGCGGTTGACGTCGTCGACATAGCGCTGGATGTCCCGCGTGAAGCGCTCGTCGCACTGCTCCGCCGTCCACACCAGTCCGGGAACGACGTCCTTGCCGGTCGACCCCCAGCCGATCGTCCATGGCCGCCCGGATGCGCTGCCGGGATCGGGATAGGATTGGAATCCATTCGCGTGACGTTTGGCGCAGCCCTCGAAACGCTTGATCAACTCGGCGCCCTGGTCGCCCAGCCGCCTCTGGCCGGCCAGCTGGACCGGCGCACCGCCGCCGCCCGCGCCGACGTTTTCGGCCTCGTTGCCGGGCTCGTTCAGCAAGGCCCAGGTCCTGGGACCGCAGATGCCGTCGGCGGTCAGCTCGTGACGGCGTTGCCATTCGCGCAAAGCCGCCTCCGTATTCGGGCCGAATTGGCCGTCGGCGCGAACGCCGATCGCCTGTTGCAGCAGCTCGACCGCCTCACCCTCGCTGCCGCGGCGCAGGGTCGGATTGCCCCTTTCGTCCGCCAGCCTGATCGGCGGCGGCGCCGACTTGCCGACGAGATAATCGGCTACGGCGATGCGGAAGGGCAGCATGTCAAAGCACGGATCGACCTTGCGCCCGACAGGAAGCGCAAACTCCTTGTGCGCCACGCACATGTCGGCATCCGCGCCGATGTGTTTCAGCAGCGCCGCGACACCGCGCTGGTAGGCGTCCACCTGTGCGGCGGGCCATGGGTCCTTTGGATCGCCGCTATGCTCCGCCTCGATGCCGATAAAGCTGCCATTGCCTGTGGTCAGGCCCGCGCTCCGCCCCTTGCCGGCGTGGTTCGCCCGACCGGCGGCGACGACGTAATAGGTGCCGTCTCGCCCCAGGCCCAGATTGCACAAGGGACCGCGCAGGTCGCTGCGTCCGCGCTTGAGGATTTCCAGCGTGGGCATGTTGCCGGGATTGGGGTTGCCGGTGTGGTGGCACATCACGCCGCGCACGGTGCCCATCTCGGCACGGCCGCGTTCGCGCCAGCCTTCGCACTCCGCCACTTTCAGCCCCGCGTTGAGAAGCACGTCGGGCATCCATGTCAGCTTGAAGCTCATCGCCTTTCTCCCGCGGCCGTCAAGACCGCGCAACCCCGCCGATTGCCGGCGGCAATTCCTCATCCTGCGTGTTCTCGTCGTCACCGAGCGTGCTGAATCCCTCCTTGGGGGCGTCGAGATCGTTGTCGTTCACGGGGCCGTTATCCGCCTCGTCCTCCACGAACGCTGCGGCCCCGCTCGCCGGCTGGGCCTTTGCGGCGCCGCCATCGGCCGCCTCGGCGAGCTTGACCTGGCGCGCCCTGGCGGCAGCGAGCTCGGGATTGAACTCGACCGACTTGGCGCTAACCTTTTCGAGCAGGTCGGGCACCAGCCGCTCGGCAAAGCCTGCGATGAAGCCGGCGATCAAGATCGACAGCGTCGTCGGCACCGCGCCGGCAAAGGAGAATTGCACCACCCGTCCCGCGATCAGGGCAATCAGCACGGTTCCGGCGATCGCGCCGATAACGACGCGCAGCACCGCATCCATCATGTTGGCGGTGCGGAGCAGGTCGGGCAGCACCGTACGCCCCCGAATTGCCAGCGCGATCGAGAAGAAAGCGCCAACGGCCCCCGCCGCCGCCCCTCGCCACATGGACACGGCAGGGGCGTAATCGGCGCTGACGGGACCGATCGTGGCGGCCGCCGGCCAGATCAGCAGGGCGACGATGGGGATCGCGACGATCACGAACAGCCAGGTCGCCCGCAAGGCCGGGTGCGACCGCTCCGCCAGCAGCGTGCCGGCGGCGGCTGCGACGGCGAGCGCAAGGACGATCACGCCGACGCCGGCCATCCTCTCCCCGACGGCCGCGCCGCCGGCACCTCCGGCGTCATCGAGTGGAAGGACTGCGGCGAGCAGCCAGGCCAGGAACATCACGGCGACCCCGGTGGCGAAAGCCGTCATCAGATATTCGAAGCGTGCCCAGGCGATGCGCTCGTTCAGAATGTCGCCCTTGATCTTTTCCAGCAGCAGTTGCGCGCCGGGAATGTCCTCCTCCAGCCCCTGGATCAGCGCGCCGCCGACCCGGCGGTCGGCGCAATCCGCCTTGTGGTTCATGCGTGCGGGATTGCTCAGGCCGAAGAAACCACGCCCTCGGGCGGTGCGCCAACCCTGGACAAGGCCGTCCACCTCGTCGCGCAGGGGCGTCAGCGGTGCAAGGGCACGGCGCTGCTTCAGGGCTGTGTCGCGGTCGTCGGCGTAATGGACCAGCACGCCGCGATCCTCCGTCTTGTAGACAGCGTAATCGGGAGCCTTGCGCCAGTACAGCTTGGCGATCGGGTCGCCATTGGAATCCTTCCTGCCGCGGCGTACGTCCGCCACGGTACGGGCGTCGGCGGATGTATCGGGTACGACATCGTCAATCCCAGTCACGGGTTCCTCCCCGTCCTGACCGGCGCGCACCATCACGCGTCCGGCGACCCGAACCCGATTTGTGAATCAACCTCCGGCCGGCGTAAATCAGGCCGATCCGTCACCGAAGAATCGGGATCGATGCGCGAGGGGCCGTGCGTCCAGCCCCTAGCGGGAGTGGCGTTGATCGACCCGATCGCGGCGGTGAACCGGAACCCATAGCTGCGGGGGATCGGATCGCCTGATGCCGCCGCCTCACATAGGCAGGTGACAGGCGGGGCCGCAGGATGGAAGCGCCGCGCGCCGGCCTGGAAGTTTTTCTTGGGCCGTGCGGGAGGGAAATCGCCCTATCTCCCCGCGTTCGATCAAGATTTATCAGGGAATTACCAGTGACGATCATCGGCGAGCTGCTGATCACCGCAAGTGCGGCCGCATTGACGGCCCAGGCTGCGCCCCCGCCCGCTTCCCCGTCCGTCGCGTCGCGACAGGCGTCCGCCGCCGACGAGCAGGCCGAGGCGGCGCCCGTTGCGGATGCCGCCACTCCGGCGGACGAAAGCAACGACATCGTCGTTACCGGCACCCGCGCCGAAGGGCGTACCCGGCTCGACAGCGTTTCCCCTGTCGATGTGCTGAGCGGCGCCAGCCTCCAGCGCCAGGGCACGACCGAGCTGGGCGCCGCGCTGTCCGCGGTGGCGCCATCGATCGACTTCCCGCGCCCCTCCGCCAATGACGCCACCGACGCGATCCGCCCCGCGACCCTGCGCGGCCTGTCGCCGGACCAGACGCTCGTGCTCATCAATGGCATTCGGGGTCATACTTCCGCGTCGCTCAACACGAACGGCACGGTGGGGCGCGGATCGGCCGCGGTCGACCTGAACACCGTGCCCACGGTCGCGCTCGACCGGATCGAGGTGCTGCGCGACGGCGCGTCGGCGCAATATGGCTCGGACGCGATCGCCGGCGTCGTCAACTTGCGCCTGCGCCAGGCCCGCTCGGGCGGCGGCGCGCAGGTGACCTATGGCTTCTACAACACCGACGTCGATACCGCGCGCAACAGCCGCGACGTGACGGGCGAGCCGGTCGTGACCGCAAGCCTGTGGCAGGGCATAGGCTTTGGCGAGGACGGCTTCATCACCGTGTCGGGCGAGTATACCAAGCGCCGGCCGACCAACCGCGCCGATGCCGACCCGCGCCAGTCCACCGCCGAACCGCTCGGCACCCCGCTGCGCGTAAGGGGCCGCTATGGCGATCCCGAGGTCGAGCAATATACCGGCTTCGTCAATGCCGGCACGTCCCTGACCGACAATTGGAGCCTGTATGGCTTTGCCGGCTACCAGGATCGCGACTCGCGTGGCGCCGCCTTTCCGCGCCGGCCGGGCAACAACCGGGCCACGGGCCTGCCGATCACATCCGGCTACAATGTCGGCGCGGTCTATCCCGACGGCTTCGTGCCGATCATCAACACCCGGTCGCGCGACCTGAACTCCGCGCTGGGGCTGCGGGGCGACGTGGCCGGCT
>CAKTFL010000242.1 GCA_934555855.1 uncultured Sphingomonas sp.
CAGCTGATCGGGTCGGCCTTTCTGTACCTCGACCCGACCGCCGACGTGCCGCGCCTGCGCGCCCGGTTCGAGCAGTTGGTGAAGGCAAGCCCGCGCTGGGACGGCCGCGTCCAGGTGCTTCAGGTCACGGACGTGAAGGCGGAGGCGATGGAGGTGCGGGTGCTCGCGACCGCGCGCGATGCGGCGACGGCGTTCGACCTGCGCTGCGACCTGCGCGAAGGGCTGCTGGCCTATATCCGTGACGAGATGCCGGAAGCGCTGCCCCGCACACGCGCGCGGATCGATCCGGTCAGCTGAGCGTCGCCGGCTCCGCCTCTACCAGCAGCACGCCGTCCTCGACGCGGGTGATACGAACGCGCGTGCCGATCGGCGAATCCGGGCCGGCGGCCGGCCATTCCCCGTCGCCGACCCTCACCCGGCCGCGACCGCCCTCGATAGCGGTGGCGATCGTGCCATGCTGGCCTGCCAGCCGCGCGCCGCGATCGTTCAACAGCGTGTCGGCGGAGGCGACCGGATAGTCGTGATACCAGCGCCGGCCGATCGCCACGGCCAGAACCGACCACAAGGTGAAGGCGATCAGCTGGACTACCGGCGGCAGGGCGGGCACCGCCAGCACCATCGCTCCTGTAATCCCGGCCGCCAGCGCCAGGAAGATGAGGAAAACGCCGGGAACGACAAGCTCCGCGATGCCGAGCAGCAGCGCGGCGATCAGCCACGCGCCGCCCCAGCCCCCGACACCGTCAAGCGTCACGCCGGGGGCAGGCCGGGCTGGGTGGCGGCCCCATCGACAGCGGCTCCGGTAGCGGTCCGCGGCACGGACGCTGTCGGCTTCGTGGCCGTATCGCCCAGCGCCTCCCTGGCGAGCTGGCCGATGCCGCCCAGCGTGCCGATCAGCTGCGTCGCCTCCACCGGGAACAGGATCGTCTTGGCATTGGGACTGGTGGCGAACCGGCCGACCGCTTCCACATATTTCTGGGCGATAAAATAGTTGATCGCCTGGGTCCCGCCGCTCTCGATCGCTTCCGACACGACCCGCGTCGCCTTGGCTTCCGCCTCCGCCGCGCGCTCGCGGGCTTCGGAGTCGCGATAAGCCGACTCGCGCCGACCCTCGGCCTCCAGGATCCGCGCCTGCTTCTGCCCTTCGGCGCGCAGGATCTCCGACGCGCGCGATCCTTCAGCGTCCAGGATGTTGGCGCGCTTCTCGCGCTCGGCCTTCATCTGCCGGCCCATCGCGGCGACGATATCGGCCGGAGGCCGAATGTCCTTGATCTCGACACGGGTTATCTTGACGCCCCAGGGCACTGTGGCGTGATCGACCACCGACAGCAGCCGCGCATTGATCTCGTCGCGCTTGGACAGGGTCTCGTCCAGATCCATCGCGCCCATCACAGTCCGCAGGTTGGTGGTCGTCAGCTGCAACAGCGCGACATACAGATCCGAAACCTCATAGGCCGCCTTCGCGGAATCCAGCACTTGGAAAAAGACGACGCCGTCGGTCGAGACGATCGCGTTATCCTTGGTGATGATCTCCTGGCCCGGAATGTCGATCACCTGTTCCATCATGTTCACCTTGCGGCCGACACGATAGAAAAAGGCGGGGTAGAAGTTGAAACCGGGCTTCGCGACCGTCGTGAAACGGCCGAAATGCTCGATCGTGTATTGATAGCCCTGGCGCACGATCTTGATGCTGGTCATCAGGTAGAACAGCACCAGCAGCACCAACAGGGCAGCGATCATCAGGCTCATGCTCGGTCCCTCCCACGGACCAGCGCATGGTAAGGGCGATCGGGGGCGCGATCAAAGCCAATCGAGAACAGCCCGGCCCTAGCGCACGGCGCGTGTGTTGGTTACATGGCCCGCCACTTGCTCTCTCATCGCTTCCCTTAGCAGGATTCGGCATCCCCATGGACATCCGCCTCGGCCTGACCTTTGACGACGTGCTGCTCGTGCCGGGCGCGAGCGACGTGCTGCCGAGCGGGGCGGACACCCGCACCCGGCTGACGCGCGGCATTGCGCTCAACATCCCGATCCTGTCGGCGGCGATGGACACGGTGACCGAGGCCGACATGGCGATCGTCATGGCGCAGCTGGGCGGGATCGGCGTGCTTCACCGCAACCTGACCGTCGAGCAGCAGGCGGACGCGGTACGCGCCGTGAAGCGTTTCGAAAGCGGCATGGTGGTCAACCCGATCACCATCGAACCCCGCGCGACGCTGGCCGAGGCGCAGATGCTGATGGCGCGGCACCGGATCAGCGGCATCCCGGTGGTCGAGTCCGACGGACGGCTGGTCGGCATCCTGACCAATCGCGACGTCCGCTTCGCCGAGAACTCGCAACAGCCCGTCGCGGAGCTGATGACGCGCGATAACCTCGCAACCGTTTCGGTCGGCGTCGGACAGGAGGAGGCTCGACGCCTGCTTCACCAGCGCCGGATCGAGAAGCTGCTGGTCGTCGACGACGCTTATCGCTGCGTGGGCCTCATCACCGTCAAGGATATCGAGAAGGCGGTGACCTATCCGGACGCGACCAAGGACGCGGCCGGGCGGTTGCGCGTCGCGGCAGCGACCACGGTCGGCGACAAGGGCTTTGCGCGCACTGAGGCGCTGGTCGACGCCGAATGCGACCTGATCGTGATCGACACGGCGCATGGCCACAACAGCGACGTCGCACGGGCGGTCGAGCGGGTGAAGAAACTCAGCAATTCCGTTCAGGTCGTGGCAGGCAACGTCGCCACGGCGGAGGCGACCCGCGCGCTGATCGATGCGGGCGCGGACGGGATCAAGGTCGGGATCGGCCCCGGTTCGATCTGCACCACCCGCGTCGTCGCGGGCGTCGGCGTGCCGCAGCTCACCGCGGTGATGGATTGCGCGGAGGAGGGGCACAGGCATGGCGTGCCGGTGATCGCGGACGGCGGCCTCCGCACCTCGGGCGATCTCGCCAAGGCGCTGGCGGCCGGCGCATCGACCTGCATGGTGGGCTCGCTGCTGGCGGGCACCGAAGAGGCGCCGGGCGAGACCTTCCTGTATCAGGGGCGCGCGTACAAATCCTATCGCGGCATGGGATCAGTCGGCGCGATGGGCCGTGGCTCGGCAGATCGCTATTTCCAGGGCGACATCAAGGACCAGATGAAGCTGGTGCCCGAGGGGATCGAGGGCCAGGTCGCGTTCAAGGGGCCGGCGCGCGACGTCATCCACCAGCTGGTCGGCGGCATCAAGGCAGCGATGGGCTATACCGGGTCGGCGACAATCCCCGACCTCCAGCAGCGCGCCAGCTTCGTCCAGATCACGGGCGCCGGGCTGAAGGAAAGCCATGTTCATGACGTCACGATCACGCGTGAGGCACCCAATTACCCGACCCGCTGACGCTGGCTGTCCTACCGAACGGCGTTCTGCGATAGCCGCAATCATGTTCATGCGATCGCCTCCACTTCCGGTCCGGCCAGCCCTCGCCCAGCCCGTCGTCGTGAAGCCGTTCGGGGTCACGGATCGGACCATGTTTTCAGCTGTGAACTTTCTCCACTTCGCATGACGCCGGCTGCTCGTTCCCAGGCCGCGATCGAGTTGCTCGATCTTGTCATCGCCGCCGCGCGGGAAGGCGGGGCGGCGGCCGACACGTTGATCGCGCGCTATTTCTCGACGCGACGCTATGCAGGCTCGAAGGACCGTCGCGCGGTGCGGGAGCTGGTTTATCGGGCGATCCGTCGCGCGGGAGAGCCGCCGGCGAGCGGGCGGGCGGCGCTGGCCGCGCTGGCCGACGACGACGCGGCGCTTGCCGCAACGTTCGACGGATCACCGCACGGGCCGGAGCCGATCACGCCCGCCGAGCCGCGTGCCGAAGCCGGAGTGGCGCCGCGCTGGCTGGCGGATGCACTGGTCGCATCGGGTCTGGACAGCGACGCCATGCCGGCACTGGTCGGGCGCGCATCGCTCGACCTGCGGGTGAACCGGCTGAAGGCGCACAGGGACGACGTGGCCGCAGCCCTGGACGGAGCGGAGCCGATCCCCGGCCTGTCCGACGCGCTGCGACTTCCTGTCGGCACTGCCATCGAGCAATCGCCGCCGGTCCGCGACGGACTGGTCGAGGTGCAGGATGCCGGCAGCCAAACGGTGACGCTGGCAGTCCCGGCCGCGCCGGGCGATCTCGTCATCGACCTGTGCGCCGGAGCCGGCGGCAAGACGCTGGCGCTGGCGGCAGGGATGGGGAACCAGGGCCGTCTGATCGCCTGCGACACCGATCGCGCCCGCCTGTCGCGCCTGTCACCTCGCGCGGAGCGGGCGGGGGTGGGAACCGTCGAGGTCAGGCTGCTCGACCCGCGACGCGAAACGGCGATGCTGGCCGACCTGGCGGGATCC
>CAKTFL010000243.1 GCA_934555855.1 uncultured Sphingomonas sp.
GTGCAGGACGCGGACGGTTCCCGCTTCGTCGCCTGGTTCGAGCCCGAGCATCACATCGTGCGCGCCAATGCCGCGTTCTTCGTCAACCGTTTCGCCTCGATGCGCTGGTCGATCCTGACGCCGGAGGTGTCGCTGCATTGGGACGGCAAGGCGCTGGCCGAGGGACCCGGCGCGACCCGCGCTGACGCCCCGGACGGCGACCCGGCCGAAGAGGTCTGGAAGACCTATTACGCGTCCATCTTCAATCCCGCCCGAATCAAGATCGGTGCGATGCTGAAGGAGATGCCGCGCCGATATTGGAAGAACATGCCCGAAACCGCGCTCGTCCCCGAACTGATCGCAGGCGCACAGGCGCGGGAGGCGCAGATGATCGAAACGGCGCGGCAGCAACGGTCGGAAGTCGGCGGCAACAGCCGGATCGCCTGGGGGGCGTTGCGCGACGAGGCGCGCGCCTGCACCCGTTGCCACCTCTACAAACACGCAACCCAGACCGTGTTCGGCGAAGGAGCGGTCGACAGCAGCATGATGTTTGTCGGCGAGCAGCCCGGCGACAATGAGGATCTGGCCGGCAAGCCTTTTATCGGCCCCGCCGGCCAGGTGTTCGACCGCGCGCTGGCCGAGGCCGGCATCGATCGCTCCCGCGCCTATGTCACCAACGCGGTGAAGCACTTTAAATATGAACAGCGCGGCAAGCGGCGCATCCATTCCAAGCCGGGCGCCGGCGAGATCGACGCCTGCCGGTGGTGGATCGAGCAGGAGCAGATGCTGATCCAGCCACAGGTCACCGTCGCGCTCGGCGCCACGGCCGCGCGCTCCCTTTTCGGCCGGGTCGTCACGATTGGCCGGGAGCGCGGCCAACCGCTCCAGCTGCCCGGCGGCGGCCAGGCGTTGATCACCGTCCACCCGAGCTTCCTGCTGCGCCTGCCGGATGAGGCGGCCAGACAGACCGAGTTCGCCCGCTTCGTCGACGACCTGAAAACCGCGCACGCGCTGCTTGCCTGAAATGCTTGCAAAAGCCGGTCGGGCGTGGTCCCTCCCCCGCAAGCCTTCAGGGGAACCAACAGATGATCGACCGGCGTGCATTTATCGGATCGGGAGCGGCGCTGTCGGTCCTCACCATGCTCGGCACGGTGGCGCGGGCGGCGGTGGCGACCGGGAATGCAGGGCTCGGCCAGCTGTTCGACACGTTCGTGCAGGAGCGGCTCGATCGGTCGCCTGAGATGGCAACCAGCCTCGGCGTCGACACCGGCGCGCGGGCGCGGCAGCGGCATCAGGTTTCGGACAATTCGGCGGCCGGGGCGGCGAAGGACCGGGCGCTGACCGCCGACCAGCTGCGCCGCCTGCGCGCCTTTCCCCGGGCGTCGCTGACGGGGCTGGATCAGGTCAATTACGACGCTGTGCTGTTCGGACTCGCCAACACCGACGCGGCCAACCGGCAGTTCCGCTTCGGGGAGGCAGGCGCCTCGACGCCTTATGTGCTCAGCCAGCTGACCGGCGTCTATCAGGCCGCCCCGACCTTTCTGGACACGCAGCATCCGGTCGCAACCGCGGAAGACGCCCAGGCGTACCTGGATCGCCTCGCCGCTTTTCCGCGCCTGCTCGACAACGATACCGCGCGTGCCCGGGCAGACGCGGGGGCGGGGGTGATCCCGCCTGACTTCATCCTCGACAAGGCGCTTGTCCAGCTTACCGCCCTGCGTGAGCCGGGGCCGGATCAGTCGCGCCTCGTCACCTCGCTCGCCGAACGGGCAAAGGCAAAGAACATTGCCGGCGACTGGGCCGCACGCGCGAGCGCCATCTACTCGCGCGAGGTGCAGCCCGCGCTCGACCGTCAGATCGCCGAACTGCGCGCCATGCGACAAAGGGCGACGCCAGCGGCAGGCATCGGCCGCCTGCGCGAAGGTGAGGCTTTCTACGCCCAGGCGCTGAAGAATTACACGACCTCGTCGCTGTCTCCGGCCGAGGTGCACCGCCTCGGGCTGGAGCAGACCCGCGCCTATCAGGCGGAGATCGACACGATCCTGAAGGCGCAGGGCCTGACCCAGGGCTCGGTCGGTGCGCGGCTCGCGGCGCTCGGCACCGATCCCAAGCAGCTCTGGCCCGACACCGATGCGGCCAAGGTGGAGATCATCGCCCATCTCAACGGGCTGGTCCGGGCCATCACCCCCCGCCTACCCCGCATGTTCCGCGATCCACCCAACGTGCCGCTGGAAATCCGTCGCGTCCCCAAGGAGATCGAGGCGGGCGCCCCGCTCGGCTATTACAACCCGGCCTCGCTCGATGGTTCGCGGCCGGCGATCTATTACCTCAACCTGCAGCATACGACCGACTGGCCGCGCTGGCTGGTGCCGAGCGTCACCTTTCACGAGGGTGTACCGGGGCACCACCTGCAGAACTCGGTCGCCTTCACGATCAAGGACCTGCCGCTCATTCGCCGGATCGACTGGTATTCCGGCTATGGCGAGGGCTGGGCGCTCTATGCCGAACAGCTGGCGGACGAGCTCGGCATGTACGAGAACGACCCGCTCGGCCGCGTCGGCTACCTGAAGTCGGAGCTGTGGCGCGCCTGTCGCATGGTGCTCGACACCGGCATCCACACCATGGGCTGGACGCGCGACCAAGCCATCCGCTGGAAGGTGGAGAATGATGGCTCCACGCAGAGCGCGGCGGCGAACGAGGTGGACCGTTATTGCGTGTGGCCAGGCCAGGCGCCCAGCTACAAGATCGGGCACACCGTCATCAACCGCCTGCGCGACGGCGCACGGGCGAAGCTGGGCAATCGGTTCGACATCAAGGATTTCCACGCCGTGGTGCTGAACTCCGGCGCGGTGCCGCTCGACGTGCTGGAGCGGCTGGTCGGGGCGTATGCGGCATCAGGAAAGGTAGGCTGAGACTCCACCGCCACTACCCGTCAGGCTGAGCCTACCTCTCCCGTTCGGGCTAACCTGTCGAAGCCCTGACCTTTCTCGCGGAGGAAGGCAGCACTTAGACAGGCTCAGTGCGGACGGTGGATGGATGGCTCTCTCAACCCTCTCCGTTCGGCCTGAGCTTGTCGAAGAGTACGCCGCGAGATGGAGAACAGGGTCTCGGCAGGCCCAACCCGAACGGGTGCCTCAGGCCGGCTCCCCGTCCGTCTTCTCCGCCTCACGCTCGGCCGAGCGCTCCAGCGCCGTCTTCAGCATCGCCGTGAACGGGTCGGCCAGCGCCAGCCCCAATATCCCGAACAGCGCGCTCGCCAGGATCTGCATCCCCAGCGTCAGCGCCGGCGGCAGGTCTACGGTACGCTTGGCGACCATCGGCACCACGACATAGCCGTCGATCGTCTGGACCACGAAATAGGTCGCGATCGCCCATAGCCCGGTATCCGCGCCGGCGCTGAAGCCGACCGCGACCATCAGCACGCCCGTCACGATCGCGCCGATGTTCGGAATGAAGGCGAGGATTCCCGCGATAATGCCGAGCAGCAGCGCCATCGGGACGCCGCCGATCGCCAGCACGATCCAGGTGAACACGCCTTCCACCGCCATGCCGAGCAGGCGGCCGGCAAGCAGGCGGCGCAGGGTCACGCTCATCCGCTCAACGGTATGGGCGAACTCCGGCCGCGCATCGGTCGGCACCATCCATTGCAACCCGCGCTCATAGGCGCGCGGGTCCATCGCGATGAACAGGCCCAGCACCGCGATCATGAACATGCTGGTCAGCGCGCCGATGGCCGTGCCGACCCATGAGGTGACGCGCCCGACCGATCCGAGCGCCTGGCGCGCGATGCCGCTGACGTCCGATGCGCCGGGCATGATCCCCTGGCTGGTCAGCCAGCCGGTGGCGCGCACAGCCTGCACCTCCAGGGTGGATCGCAGCTGGGTAACCTGTTGCGTCACCTGCACGCCGGTCAGGTAGAAGGTGCCCAGCAGGAACGCGATCACCAAGAGGCAGACGATCAGCAGCCGCCATCCGCGCCCGATGGGCAGCACCCGACCGAGCAGCCGCACCCCGCCGTCGAGCAACGAGGCGAAGACCAGCCCCGCGAAGATGATCAGGATCGGCTGGATCAGCAGCACAACCAGCGCGATGGCGACCGCGACGCCGAACCAGATGCTGGCCCGCTTCAACTCGGTGCGGGTGAACGGATCGCGCAGCTCGTTGGGGCTCGGCTCAGAGACCAGCTGCCTGGGTGCAGGATCGTTCATCGCGCGACCAGTTCCGGATGAAGCGAGGAACCCGCCCGGCCCCCGCGCAGCGAACCCGGCCAGGTCAGCGGATTCCACGTCGCCCGCCCGTCGAGCGAGAAGGTCACGAATTCCGCGCGCCCGCCGATATTCTCATACGGCACCGCCCCGCCAAGGCCCAGCTG
>CAKTFL010000244.1 GCA_934555855.1 uncultured Sphingomonas sp.
CTACCTGGCGGAGATGGCGGTGATCGCACGGCGGCTAGGTGCGGAGGAGGTGCCCGTGACCGCCCGCGAACTGGACGCCTATTTCACCGCGATCCGCCCGGAGCTGCGCGTCGACGAGCGGACGCGGACGGTGGCCCGCGCGCTGCTGGCGCAACAGCCGCGCAGCCTGACGCTGGCACCGATGCAGGCGCTGATGATGGAGGGCGGCATCGACCTGCTGCCGCCATGGGCGGCGCGCCTGCATGGGCTGGAGCGGCCCGGCACCGCGCGACCGGCGATCCGGGCCGGCATGGCCGGGGTCGGATCATTGTTGCGCTGGGCGTTGACGGACGGATCGGCCAAGCGCGCCGCGCGCGAGGAGTCGCGACATGGGCAGCGGGACCGGGCGGCTTAACCAACCCCTTACCATGGCTGATATAGGGCAGGTGCGACTGCAACCGCGCCGGGTCCTTCATGCGAAAATCATTGCTGATCGGGATGCCGGCGCTGCTCTGCGCCTCGTCCTGCGTTCCGTCGGACCCGCCGCGTACCGCTGCTGCCGTGCCGGCCACGCCCCACGCAACCGGCCGCCCGGTGGTTGACAACCGCATGCTGCTGCAACGGCTGGCACTCGCCGTTCCCGACGACCTTGCGGGCGGCCCGATCCTGTCACCCCTGCCCGAGCTGCCGGCCGAAGCCGCGCCGCCGTTCAGCGCGGGCACCCTGGCCACCGACGATGCCGAGCGCGCGACCGAGTGCCTGACCGCCGCCATCTATCACGAGGCCCGGTCGGAGCCGTTAGACGGCCAGCGCGCGGTGGCGCAGGTGGTGCTGAACCGCGTCCGTGACCGCGCCTTTCCCGCCACGGTGTGCGGCGTAGTCTATCAGGGATCGAATCGCCGAACGGGCTGCCAGTTCAGCTTTACCTGCGACGGCTCGATGCTGCGCCCGCATGATGTCGCGGCCTGGGCCCGGGCGCGTGTCGTGGCGCAGATGGCTCTGTCGGGATCGGTCTATGCGCCGGTCGGGGCCGCAACGTCATACCATGCGAACTATGTGCTGCCCTGGTGGGCCCCGAGCCTGTCGCGGGTCGCGGCGGTGGGAAGCCATATCTTCTATCGCTGGCGCAGCGGCCTGGAGCGCGCGTTGACCTTCCGCCAAGTCTATGCCGGACACGAGCCGGACGCCGGCCCGGCATTGCTTCCGATCGGAGAGGACGCCGCGACGCCGGAGGTCGCGATCCATGTCGGTGCCGATGCGGCCGAAGGGGTCACCATTCATCGCGAGCCCGCTATGATCCAGCATGGCAACGCCGTGCGGGTGCTGACCGCCGGCGGAGTCCGCATCCATCGCGGCGCCGATCCCCATGCCGGCATCGGACCGGACGAGGACGTCGGCGACCTCGCCGATCCAGACAGCGTCCTCCGCACATCGTAGCCGCCGGACAGCGGTGCGGAGGCTCCGGTCGTTCAGTGCGTCGCCCGCTCCCGCCGCATCCGGCTGGGCGATATGTCGTGCAGCCGGTTCCAGGCGCGTCGAAACTGTCGCGCGGACCCGAAGCCTGCCCGGTCCGCGACATGTTCCATATCGAGCGGCGATGCCGTTACCAGCTCATGCGCGAGCGCGATCCGCATCCGGTTGACATAATCGGTAACGCTCATGCCGGCCTGTTCGTTGAATAGCCGGGACAGGTTTCGCGCACTCGCCCCCGCGACCCTGGCCAGGGCGGCGACGGACCAGTCGTGCGCCGGATCGGCCGCAACGGCGTCCTGCGCGCGGTGGATTGCGGGATGGATGTGGTTGCGCCCCTCCAGCCACGGCGAAAGCTGCGGGTCCGCGCCGCCGCGACGCAGATAGACGACCATGTGACGGGCAATGGCGAGCGCCGTGGCATGACCCGTTTCCCTTGCCGCGATGTGCAGCATCAGGTCGATTCCGGCGGTGATGCCCGCGCTCGTCAGCCGCTCGCCGCTGTCGACGAAGATCCTGTTCTCCACCACCCGCGCCCTTGGCGCAACGCGGGCCAGTTCCGCGATCGTGCCATGATGCGTCGTGCAGTCGTACCCGTCCAGCAGCCCCGCCCTGCCCGCCAGCAACGAACCCGAGCAGATCGAGGCGACACGGATGCCGGGCCGCACCGCGCGCCTCAACCAGCGAACGATGGCGTCATCGGCGGCAGCGATCTCGTCCGGGTCCGCCCACGCTCCGCCAAGCAGCGCGTTCGCCGCACCGGGAATTACGACCAGCGCGTCGGGCGGCAGCGTATCGGGCAGCGGCGCGATGCTGGCTACGGTCAGCCGGATCGAGCTGTCGCTTGCCGGGCTGGGTCCGACATAGGCGGCGGTGAAGCGCACCGCCGCCTGTTCGAGATTGGCCTTGCGAAGGACCTCCATCGGACCGGCAATGTCGAGCAGCAGCACGCGCGGCGGCACCACGACGACGACCGGAACGACCCGCGCGCCCTCCGCCGCGTGGCTCATGCCGCCAGCTTTTCCGGCAACCGCGCCAACGCTTCCTCGACGGTGACGATCCGCGCGAAGCGGCCTGCCAGCACGAGCTCAGTGCGTTCACGGATCTCGGCGGGGCTCCACAGCCGGCCCGCGGCGTCGGTCATTGCGAAGGTCAGCGTAGCCTCGCCGACATAATCAACGGCATAGCCCAGGTCGGACGCGTGGCGGGTCGTCGTCTCGCAGCATTGCTCGGTGCGGATGCCCGACACGATCAGGCGGCGGATGCCGTTCGCGACCAGCCACACGTCGAACCCGCTGCCGATCAGCGCGCTGTAGCGGCGCTTGTGGAACGTCGCGACCGGCGCGATCCGCAAGGACGCCAGCGTCCGCACCAGGCCCGATGCCTCGGCAAACGGGCCCTCGTCCTCGACATGGAAGATCTGGACCACGGGCACGCCGGCCGCCGCCGCGCCATCGACCAGCGCCTGCTGCCGTTCGACATAGCGCGCCAGATCGTCCTGCCGGAAATAGGGGCGTTGGCGAAAGGATTCCTGCGCGTCGATGACTGCGAGGGCGGTGTCGGACATTTTGCGATCTCCTGTGACGGGGTGTCGCAATCCCCTACCCAGCGAAATGTGTCGCGAAAGGCCGATAAGGGACGATCAGGGGACAGAACGCGCCAATCGAGACAACACGATCATCACAGCCGGGAGAGTACATTGCCGTAACAAATCGTTGCGCCGGGAGGTTATCGTCGTTTCGCCCGGAACCAGCCGTTAAGACGCGTCTTTGTCACGCTAAGGCCGCATGAATTGAGTGATACCGCACGACAATCGATGTTCACGCCTTTCGGGGCGGAGGCGACGCATGTGCTCGCGGTGTTTGGGTGGATGACGCTTGCCGCCGGCGTGATCCTGGTCGCGGTGCTGGCGCTGTCGGCATTCGCGATCCGGCGCCAGGGTGGGCGGCTGACCCATGAACAGGGCATGCGGATGGTCCTGTGGCTCGGGGCGGCAATCCCGAGCGGACTGTTGCTGATCCTGCTCATCGCGACCCTGCCGGCCATGCGACCGATCCCCGCGGGCGAACGCGATCTCAGGATCGTCGTGTCGGGGGAGCAGTTCTGGTGGAGGGTCGACTATCGGCCGCATGACCGCGCGCCGGTCGCCTCCGCCAACGAGGTGCGTGTTCCCGTCGGACGCACGGTCGAGTTCCGGCTGGAAGCGGGCGATGTGCTGCACAGCTTCTGGATTCCGGGACTCGCCGGCAAGATGGACATGATTCCCGGCCGCACCAACCGGCTGGTCGTGCGCGCCACCAGGGCGGGCCGTTATCGCGGGCAATGCGCCGAGTTCTGCGGGCTCAGCCATGCACTGATGGCGTTCGACGTCGTCGCGATGGAACCGGCGGCGTTCGACGCGTGGCTCGCGCGGGAGCGGGCGCCCGCCACCGCCGGCGCGGCGGGAGCGGCGGGCGCCTTCGCCGCTTATGGCTGCGGCGGGTGCCACGCCATCCGTGGCACCGCCGCTCAGGGAATTATCGGTCCGGACCTGACGCATCTCGGCTCGCGCGCGCATCTCGGCGCGGGTTACCGGCCGAACACCGTCGCCGAACTCACCCGCTTCGTCCGCGACGCGCCCGCCGTGAAGCCGGGTGCGCGGATGCCCGCCTATCCGCAGATGACCGATGCCGAGGCCGGGCAGATCGCGCGCTTTCTGAAAGAACTTTCATGAGCCTGCACGACCAGGATTCCGCCGAGCTGCGCGCCGCCCAGGAAGAGCGGCTGCGCGCGGCGTGGAAGCCGCCGTCGGGCCTGTTCTTCCGCTGGACCGACACCAACAACAACCGGGTCGGCGTGTGGTACGTGCTTACCGCCTTCTGCTTCATGCTGTTCGC
>CAKTFL010000245.1 GCA_934555855.1 uncultured Sphingomonas sp.
TGCGGATGGGCATGGCGGAAAGCATCCGCGTGATGGCGGAGGAGGGTGTCACCGTCCTCAGCTTCGTCACCAGCGCGCTGCGGATGTTGTTGCAGGTCCCTGGGATCGATAGCGCCTTCGGCAATCTGCGCGCGCTGGATCTGGTGGGCGAATCGACCAGTGCGCAGGACCTTTCGCTGTTTCGGACCAAGCTGCCTGCGGATTGCGCGATCGGGGTCGGTTTCGGCTCGACGGAAACGAACGTGATCTTCCGCTGGTTCGTCAACGACGCGCTCGTCACTGGAGCGATCGTCCCTTCGGGCTATCTCGACCAGGGGCGCTGCGTTAGGATCGAGGACGAGGACGGCAATCCCGTACCGATCGGTGAAGCAGGTGAGCTGGTCGTCAGCGACGACGTGCTGGCGCTCGGCTATCGCAGCCTGACCGCCGAGGGCGGGGTCGACGATTACGCCTTTCGTGCCCGTGCCGGGGAGCCCGGGCCGCGGACATACCATACGGGCGACGTGGTGAGGCTGCGCGCCGACGGGTTGCTGGAGTTTGTCGGCCGTCGCGACCGGATGGTGAAGATCCGCGGCCTCCAGGCCGATCTGGGCGAGGTCGAGGCGGCGCTGCGAAGCGTCGCCTCGGTCGATGACGCGGTCACGGTTCCGGTGACCGGATCGGACGGCAGCGTTTCCCTGACCGCTTTCGTCACGTCCGAAGGTGGTGATGGGGCCGTGCCGCTGGCCGACCTGCGCGCGGCCGTCACCCGGCAGAGCGCGGCGCACATGGTGCCCAGCCGCTTCGTATTCGTGTCCGCCATTCCCCGCCTGCACAACGGCAAGCCGGATCTGGTGCGCCTGCAACGGGACGCCGCGGCGTGAGCCTGATCGTTGCGAAACCGGAGCTGGAGCGGGTGATCCGCGACGCATGGACCGCGACGCTGCCCGACCTGCCGTTCGATCCCGAGCGCAGCTGGGAAGACAGTGGCGCGGATTCGCTCAAGTCCATGCAGTTCGTGCTTCGGCTCGAGCAGGAGCTTGGCTGCGCGATCCCGTTCGACCTCATCAGTCGCGACATGACGGTCGCGATGCTGACGCGCCGCCTGCGCGGGGAGGACGATCCGGCTGCGGCGACCGCGCCGAACGAGGAGCTGGTGCGCGCGTTCCTGTTTTCCGGCGTCCATGGCGACGGTCCGCTGAATGCGGAGTTCAGGCGGGCGCTGAGCGGCCGCGTCCGGTTCGACGTCCTCGACCTCGGCGATCTGACACAGGGCGTGAAGGTGCTGACCAGCATCGGCGCGACCGCGACGGTGATGGCCGGCCGCATCCAGATGATGCAGCCAAAGGGTCCGCTGCACCTTGCCGGGTACAGCTTTGGCGGGCTGGTCGCCTTTGAAACGGCGGTACAGCTCGTCGCGGCCGGCCGCGAGGTGGCGTTCCTGGGATTGCTCGACTCGCTGCCGGATCTTTCCACCAGCTCGGCAAGGAGCCTGCCGGCGGGAATGCTGTGGGCGGGCCTGAAGCCCGGCGAAGGGGAGCGGCGGGCGACCTGGCTACGCCGACAGGCGATTAGCGCCCTGCTGGCGACGCGCGCCTTTCCCGCCATGCGGCGACTGGCGTTGCGGACCGACCGCGCGTCGGGCCGGCAGATGTCTTGGTTCAGCCAGCAGGTGCGGCTGCGGCTGCGCTGGGAAGCGCTGCGGCATTATCGCCCGCGACCGTACCGGGGCTATACCTTCCTGGTCTATAGCGACGAATATGACCGGCAGCAGGCGGTGCAGCGCTGGGCGCAGCTGTGCGCCGACCTGCATACGGTTCACATCCCCGGCAGCCATGCCAGCCTGCTGGATCCCGACGGCATCGCCCGGATGGCGCCCGCCTTTGCGGCGGCGCTGGACGTCGCGCTCGAACGCCGACGGGACGGGCAGGCTGCGGCGCCACATGGATGATGCATCTCCGCGCCGCGGGTCGGTAAGCGGTGCAGCCATGTGGTCCTATCTGTCCGCCTTTGCGGACCGGGGGCTGCGCTTCGTCCTGTTCGTGATGCTGGCCCGCCTGTTGTCTCCGGCGGAAATCGGTTTTGTCGCGCTGGCCGCGCTATTGACCGATGCGATCCAGGCGCTGCTGGAATCGGGCTATGGCAACGCGCTCGTGCGAAAGGCGGACGTGAGCGCGAGCGAGTTCGACACGGCCTTCTGGTCGACCATGGCGCTGAGCGGCATGTTGTCGCTGGTCGCGGCGGGGCTCGCCTATCCCGTCGCCGGCCTGCTCGCCCGGCCCGACCTCGCGCTGGTGATGTTGTGGCTCGCTCCGATCCCGTTGCTGGTGGGCCTGGGCAAGATCCCCAAGGCCCATGCCACCCGCCAGCTCGGCTTTCGGGCGCTGGCGGGCCGGACGGTCGGGTCGACGCTGGTCGGTGGGCTGGTCGGGGTGTTCATGGCGGCGGCCGGCTTCGGCATCTGGGCGATCGTGGTCCGCAACATCACCGTGGCAGCGTTGCAGGTGGTGGTGATCTGGCTGGCGGTGCCATGGCGGCCGGCATGGCGGTTCAGCCCGGTCGATTTTGCCGAACTGACGCCGGTCAGCCTCCGGCTGATGGGCGCCGAAGCGCTTCACCAGGTGAACCTGAAATGCGTGGAGCTGATGTCGGGAGCGGGGCTCGGCGCCGCCGCGCTCGGTCTGTTGCGCGTGGCGGCGCAGACCCTGGCGCTGCTGGTCGAGTTGTCCGCCGGGCCGCTGGCCTTTGTCGGCTATGCCGTGCTCGGCCGCACCCGCGAAGGCAGCGACGACCGACAGCAGGCGTTCTTCACGATCGCGCGCCTGGCCGCCTTGTTGATCTTTCCGGTCTTTCTCGGCCTGATGGTGGTGGCGGACGACCTGCTCCCGTTGATGTTCGGCGCTCGCTGGCAGGGGGGCGGGGTCCTGATGCAGATACTCTGCCTGATGGTTGTCCCGATCTATTGGCAGATCATGTTCGGCATGGCCGTCGCGGTCACCGGGCGGGCGGAACAGGTCCTGCTCTGGAGCGTGGTGGAAATCGGCGTCACGATCGCAGCGCTGGCGATCGGCATCCGCTTCGGCCTGATCGGGGTCACCGTGGCTCTGCTTCTTCGCTATTATGCGGTGATGTTCCTGCAATTCGCGCGCTTCGGGCGAAGAACCGGATTGTCGCTGAAGCGGTTGATCCGGAATGCCTGCCCGTCGATGCTGGCGGCCTGCGTCATGGCCGTGGCGGTCGCAATCGTGAAGGCGGGACTTCCCCTGACATGGCCGCCGGTAGCCGTGCTTGCGGTAGCGGTTACGACGGGGTGCCTGGTCTATGCGGTGATGCTACCGCTAACCGCCGCAGGGTTGCGCCCCAGTCTGCAAGCCTTGCGTTGAACCGCCGATCCGGTTCGGTCAGGAGAAGCGGGGATCCGGCGCGCGCGAGCCGGCCTGTTCATCGATCGTGAGGCCCGCGGCCAAGCGACGGACCGTCGACCGATCGCCCGCACCCGAAACTGCGCTCCCTTGCGGCGATCTGCACGCCGTCCTCACCTGCGTGAGCGCCCCACGGCCGGGAGGGCTACGGGCGTCAGTAGGATCCCTTGGCCTTCAGCACAGCCGGAATGGTCAACAGGATGACCCTCATGTCCAGGGCCACGCTCTTGGTCCTGGCATAGGCGACGTCCATCGCCACGCGCCGGCGATAGGTCACGTCGTTGCGGCCGCTGATCTGCCACACGCCGGTCAGGCCGGGGCGGACGGTGCAGTAATCCTCGAAATACCGGCCGTAACGGCTGACTTCGGCGAGAACGATCGGGCGCGGGCCGACGATGCTCATGTCCCCCATCAGGATGTTGAACAGCTGCGGAAGCTCGTCCAGGCTGCTTTTGCGGAGGAAGCTGCCGATCGACGTGATGCGCGGATCGTCCTTCAGCTTGTGATCCCGGGCCCATTCCGCACGATGTTCGGCGCTGGAGGCGAGCAGCGCCTGCAACCGTTCCTCCGCGTTGACGACCATGGTGCGGAACTTCAGGCAGGGAAAGGCGACGCCTCCCCGTCCGATCCGGCGATGCGCGAAGAACACCGGCCCTGGATCGGTGACGAAGACGAGCAGCGTCACGAGCACCAGGATGGGCGCCAGGAAGGCGAGGGCGATCACGCACAAGGTGACGTCGAGGGCGCGCGTCAACACGGCGTTCACAGCCCCGTGGCGGGCAGCGGCGGGGGCTGCAGGCGCGCTTCCCGCCTGCGGCAGGACGTGTTCTTTCATCACCGTGCTGTACACCGCGGTTCCCTGAACATCGCTGCTATTATCGCTCAACTTCTCTGCCACAGTATCATAGCTTGCTCAAGATCG
>CAKTFL010000246.1 GCA_934555855.1 uncultured Sphingomonas sp.
GCCGACGCAGCAGCCCGGCGCCGTCAGGCCGGCCGGAACATCTCGACAGGAAGAGCCATGATCGCCGCCGCGCCGCCCTCGATCTTGCGGCGCAACGCCGTCGTATCGGGAAGAATGCGCTCGCCGAAGAAGCGCGCCGTGACCAGCTTCGCGTCCAGGAACGCCGGATCGTCGCTGCCGGCGACCTTCAGCCGCCCCGCCACCCCGGCCATCCGCAGCCACATCAGCCCCGTCGCCACCATGCCGAGCAGGTGGAGATAGGACATTGCCCCCGCCCCGGCATGATCAGGGTCCGTCCCGCCATTCGCCGCCAGCCAGTCGGTCGCCGCCCGCAGGTCTCCCAGCGCTTGCTCCAGCCGCGCGGCAAGATCGGCGGTGGCTGCCTCGCCCCGCGCCGCCGCTATCTCATCCCCGACCAGCCGCATGAACGCCCGGATCGCGCGCCCGTCGTTCCGGCCGAGCTTGCGCCCGACCAGATCCATCGCCTGCACCCCGTTCGCACCCTCATAGATCTGCGTGATCCGCACATCGCGGAGATATTGCTCCACGCCCGAGTCCCGGATGTAGCCATGCCCGCCATGAACCTGCTGAGCGTCGATCGCGACCTTCAGCCCCATGTCGGTGGCATAGCCCTTGATCACCGGCGTCAGCAGGCCCAGCAGGTCGCCTGCCTCCTCACGTTCCTCCTCCGTCGCCGCCACCTGCTCCACATCGACCTGAAGCGCGCCCCACAGGCATAGCGCCCTCAGCCCTTCCGTCAGCGCCTTGCCCTCCATCAGCATCCGGCGCACATCGGCATGGACGAACAGCGTGTCGGCCTGTTCGTCCGGCTCGGCCGGCCCCGCGGGCGCGCGTCCCTGCCGCCTGCTCCCGGCATGGCCGACGGCATTCTGGTACGCCGCTTCCGCGACGCCCAGCCCCTGGAGCCCCACGCCCAGCCGCGCCGCGTTCATCATCACGAACATGGCTGGCAGTCCCCCATTCGCCTCCCCCACCAGTGATCCGGTCGCACAATCGAAGTGCATGGCGCAGGTGGCATTGCCATGGATGCCCATCTTCTCCTCGATGGAGCCGCAGAAGACGGCGTTGCGCGCGCCCGCCGAACCCTCGTCGTCGGGAAGGAACTTGGGCACTACGAACAGGCTGAGCCCCCTCGACCCGTCCGGCGCGCCGGGTATCCTGGCCAAGACGAGGTGGACGATGTTCGACGTCAGGTCATGCTCGCCCGCGGACACGAAGATCTTGGTACCGGTGATCCGGTAGCTCCCGTCCGCCTGCGGGTCGGCGCGGGTGCGGATCAGGCTGAGGTCGGTGCCGCAGTGCGGCTCCGTCAGGTTCATGGTCCCGCTCCACTCGCCCGAGATCAGACGCGGCAGATAGGTCGCCCGTTGCGCCGCCGTCCCCTTCGCCAGCAGCGCCGCGACCGCGCCGCGCGACAGCCCCGGATACATGGCAAAGGCCATGTTGGCGCCAACCAGATACTCCCGGGCAGCGGTCGAGACGACGTGCGGCAGGCCCAGCCCGCCATAAGCCTTCGGCGCCGACAGCGTGCCCCAGCCCGCCGCCACGAAGCGGCGATAGGCATTGCGGAAGCCCGGCGGTGTCGCGACCGACCCGTCCTTGTGCCGGACACAGCCATGCCGGTCGCCGATCCGGTTGAGCGGAAACAGCACCTCCGCCGCGAAGCGCCCCCCTTCCTCCAGCACCGCCGCCACCGTGCCGGCCGTCGCCTCGGCGAACCCCGGCAAATCGGCGAGGCGGCCGATCTTCAGAACATGCTCCAGCACGAAACGGCTATCGCGAACCGGCGGCGCGTACTCGACCATGGCGGATCAGCCGGCCGGGCAGAGCAGCCGCCCGCCGGGCGTCCGCAGGGTTTCCGCCTCCGACCGCGACTGGCTGACCCGCTCGACCGCAAAGGCGTCCAGCGTCGCGCGGCCGGTGCACAGCGTCAGGCAGGCTGCGGGCAGCTCGGCCGGAAAGGCGATCCGCACTCCGTCAAACCTGGCGCGGAACCGGCAGGCTGCCGCGCCGTCCCCGCCCCCATCTCCGCCCAGACTGACCTCCAGCCGCTCGCCATCGCGGCGCACGGTGCCGCTCGCCGCGCACCCCTGCGCGTCGCCATAATCGACCATGACGCCGATCCGACCGACCCCGCCCGACAGCGGCACCACACAGGCGCGATCGGTGTCGGTCGCCCAGGACCCGGTCAGCGACTGGCCCCGCACGTCGGGAACCAGGCCCAGCCCGGCCGCCGCCGCTTCCAGCCGCGCGCCGGGACCGCCGGCTTGTTGCGGGGCCCCCTCGCCGCACCCTGCCAGCAGTAACACCAGCGCCAGCCCCCGCTTCATGCCGTCGACGCCAGCCGCCCACCCTCTATGCGGCGATAGAAGCATGTCCTCGCGCCGGTGTGACAGGCCGGCCCGGCGGGCTCCGCCATCATCAGCACCGCATCCTGGTCGCAGTCGATCAGCAGCTCCACGACCCTGAGCACGTTGCCGGAACTCTCGCCCTTCTTCCACAACCGCCCGCGGCTGCGCGACCAGAAGTGCGCCTCGCCCGTCTCGCGCGTCGCCGTCAGCGCCTCGGCGTTCATGTGTGCCACCATCAGCACCTCACGCGTTGCCGAGTCCTGCACCACGGCGGTCAGCAGCCCGGCGGCATCGTATTTGGGATCGAGTTCGAGCGTGGCATCGCGAGGCTGAGTCATGCCCGACCGATACCGCCATGCAGCCCTCCCCGAAAGCCGCTCAAGCCGTTCCTGCCTGACGGCCGCTCACGCCCACATTCAGTCGATTGACGGCACCGGCCACCTCTCGAAGTGCCCGGTTCAAGTTTCTGGCTCGAGGGTCGATCCGGTCATGTCATCGCTTCTCTTTTCCCGGCCCAATTGTCGGCCGCGTCTTCGCTGCAACCATGGTGTCCCACGTCTTCCAGTCCACGGACCGTCCAGGATAGGCAACTCTCAGAAACGGCCAAGCCGTTCGCATCCAATCGCGCGCCCATTCGTACAGCTCGGCGTCGAAGCCGGCGGCATATTCGTCCTTGGTCACCCACAATCTGACGACGGCATCATAGCCCTCGACGCTACTTGGAGAGACGTACACACAACCACGCTCGCGACTGCCGTCTGGCGTGAGCACGGCATAGGCAAAGGACTGACGATGTCGAAATCTGGTCCGTTCGGTTTCCATGTCTCGCGCCGCATCAGCATGAGAAATGTCGGCGCGGGGCCAGTCCGTGCTGCGGGAGAAGTTTTTCTGCAAATGCTCGATGGAGGACATGTAAGCGTCGTAATCGACTGTAGCCAATGATGGGCCTAGCGGCACGACCTTAAAGCCTGCCGTTTCGACCATGGTCGGAGCATCGAAACCGTCCGGAAGGAATGGCCGCATTCGTCCTGATCGACGCTCCGTCGTCAGCTTAGGCTCTGCAACCCCCGCTACGCTTTCACGTACCGCGGACGGCTCCGCCCATGCTGGACCGTAAGCCATCAGCGGACATGCGCCAAACACGAGAGTGGGAAGTAGATTTCGAACGCCAATTGCCATGCACATGTTCTCCCGGCGCCCGCATCAGGCTCCGCTCCATCCCCGGCAATGGGGCGTTTGCCCCTTGTGCGCGGGCAACCGGCGGACTGAACGCCCTGGCGGCAGCTATCCCGCCCGCGGATCCCAAAAACTGCCTTGTAGCTGTTCCACGTCCACCGCCGCCTGCGTGCGGCGGACCCGGTTTTCCGACCGTCCACTCCCGCCCGACCGGAAGACACCAGCATCTATCGCTGTCCTACAGCAGCCCCGATCGGCATAGACTGGCGGATGAGCGACCCTTACGAATTTCAGCCCGTCCCGACCGCCTCGTCCCGCCGCGACGGCTGGACGCCCGATCGCCAGCGCGCTTTCATCGCGGAGCTTGCCGGTCATGGTGGCGTCGCCGCCGCGGCGCGTGCCGTCGGCATGACCTCGCAATCCGCCAACAAGCTGCGTCGCCGGCGCGGCGCGGAGGCGTTCGCCCGCGCCTGGGACGCGGCGGTCGAGGAAGGCCGCATCCGGTCGCTCGACGAGGCGCTGCGTCGCGGCCGGGACGGGGTGCTCGTGCCGATCACCCGCAATGGCCGGCTGCTCGGTCACCGCCGCCGCTTCGACAACCGACTGCTCTTCGCCGCCTGCTATGGCGAACCGATGTCCCGTTATGAGCGCTGTTACGAGAAATAACGGTGGGGCGGCGGCTCTTATTGTCCATTTGCCGGAAACTTCGGAAACTTCGGCTCGGCAAGGGGGACGACAAACGCGTTACACCCCCCTATATGCC
>CAKTFL010000247.1 GCA_934555855.1 uncultured Sphingomonas sp.
GTTATGGTGATCGCGGCGGCGGTGGCGGCTTCGGCGGCGGCGGCGGTGGTTTCCGTGGCGGCGGTGGCGGCTTCGGCGGCGGCGGTGGCGGCTTTGGTGGTGGCGGCGGCGGTGGCCGCGGCATGCCGCCGCAGGTCGTCGGCGAAGGCACCGGCGTGGTCAAGTTCTTCAACGCGCAGAAGGGCTTCGGCTTCGTGGTCCGCGATGACGGCGGCGAGGACGTGTTCGTTCACATCTCCGCGGTCGAGCAGGCGGGCCTGACGGCTCTTGCCGAGGGTCAGCCGCTCGGCTTCACCCTCGTTGATCGCGGTGGCCGCATTTCCGCTACCGAACTGAAGATTGAGGGCGAGCCCTTGCCGGTCACCGAGCGTGCGCCGCGTGAGCCGCGCGAGGGTGGCTTCGGCGATCGCGGTCCGCGCGGCGGTGCTGGCGGGGCCGGCGGCTTCGGCGGCGCGCCGCAGCGTCAGCTGACCGGCGAGAAGGCGACCGGCACGGTCAAGTTCTTCAACGCGATGAAGGGCTTCGGCTTCATTCAGCGCGACGATGGCCAGCCCGACGCATTCGTCCACATCTCGGCCGTCGAGCGCGCCGGCATGGCGGGCCTGAACGAGGGCGATCGCCTCAGCTTCGAGTTGGAAGTCGACCGGCGCGGCAAGCACGCGGCTGTGAACCTTCAGCAGAGCAGCTGATCTCCGCATCAGTCGGTAAAGCGGCCCGTCCGGAGCAATCCGGGCGGGCCGTTTGCGTTTCCGTGCTGAATGACCGGCTCGATCGACGCCATCATCGCGCCCGGCGGGGTTGCCGTGCCCGCATCACGGGGACACAAGCAGGCATGATCTTTCGTCCGTTCCCGGCCCTGGCGGCCCTGTTCCTCGCCGCGCCGGCCGTACCCCAGCAGCAGCAGCCGGCGGCGGTCGCGCCCGGCAAGGCCCCGGACATGCTGGTCGCGACCGTGGTCGCCCGCTACCCGCACGACACCGCCGCCTTCACCGAAGGGCTGATCTGGCGCGACGGAACCTTGTACGAAAGTGTCGGCTACGAAGGGCGCTCGGACGTCCGCCGCGTGCGGCTGTCGGACGGCAAGGTACTCGCGCGCGCGGCAATCCCGGCCAGCGAGTTTGGCGAAGGGCTGGCCGCGTGGAAGAATGAGTTGATCAGCCTGACCTGGCATGGCGGCGTGGCGCATCGCTGGGACGCCCGCACGCTGAAGTCGACCGGCGAGAACCGCTATACCGGCGAGGGCTGGGGACTGGCGAGCGATGCCCGCGGCCTGATCCTGGGCGACGGCTCTTCGACGCTGCGCTTCCTCGACCCGGTCAGCTTCGCGGAGCGGCGGCGGGTCAGCGTCCATATGCCCGATGGCCGGTCGGTGGATCAGGTCAACGAGTTGGAGGTGGTCGATGGCGCGTTGCTCGCCAATGTCTGGCAGACGCCGTTCCTGATCCGCATCGATCCGGCGGACGGGCGGATCACCGCCGTTATCGACCTGCGTGCACTGGTGGCGGAAATAGGGAGCAGCAATCCCGACGCGGTCCTGAACGGGATCGCCTATGACCCGGCCGGTAAGCGGCTGTTCGTGACGGGCAAGCTGTGGCCGACCGTGTTCGAGGTGAAGCTGACGCCCAGGGCAGGCGCGGCGGCGGGCTGACCGGCCCGGTTCCCTGGCCACCGCTCAGACGCTAAAGGCCCGCAATGTCCGACAGCCCAGCCCCGATCCGCGTGACGGCACTCTATCATTTCAGCAGCTTGCCCGATCCCGAGGCGCTGGCCGAGCCGCTCAGGGCATTGTGCCGGCAGCATGGCGTGCGGGGCACGTTGCTGCTCGCGCGGGAGGGGATAAACGGAACGATCGCGGGATCGCCGGCGGGGATCGACAGAGTCCTGGCGCACATCCGTGCGCTGCCGGGTTGCTCGGCGCTGGAGCACAAGGATGCGACCTGCGACGCGATGCCCTTTCACCGCATGAAGGTGCGCGTGAAGCAGGAGATCGTGTCGATGGGAGAGCCGGGCCTGGACCCGGCCACCCAGGCCGGCCGCTATGTCGCGCCGGAAGACTGGAACGAGCTGATCGCCCGATCGGACACGATCGTCATCGACACGCGCAACGACTATGAAGTCGCGATCGGCACGTTTCCGGGCGCGATCGATCCCGGCACGCGGACCTTTCGCGAGTTCCCCGCCTGGTTCCGCGCGCACCGCGACGCGCTGCTCGGTCCCGGCGCCCGGCCGAAGGTCGCGATGTTCTGCACCGGCGGCATCCGCTGCGAAAAGGCGACGGCGTTCCTGAAGGCGGAAGGGGTGGACGAGGTCTATCACCTCCAGGGCGGCATCCTGAAATATCTCGAAACGGTGTCCGCCGGGGACAATCGCTGGCAGGGCGAGTGCTTCGTTTTCGACGAGCGCGTCGCGGTCATTCACGGGCTCGGCGAGGGCACGCATGAGCTGTGCCGGGGATGCCGGATGCCGGTCAACGTCGAGGACCGCGCCTCGGCGTTGTACGAGGAGGGGGTCAGCTGCCCCGCCTGCCACGACTCCCGCGACGAGCGGCAGCGCAGCGGCTATGCCGAGCGGCACCGCCAGACCCTGCTTGCCGAGCGGCGCGGGCAGCAGCATGTCGGCGCGACGATCGACCCGGATCAGGGCGTGTGCAGCTGACATCGAAACACGTCCTTATGCCGCGCAGGCAGGGGGGTCAGTCCGGGCTCCCGCGTTCGCGGGAGCACGAAGGCGTGGCGAGTAGCTGACACCCTATTCCAACCTGCCTGAAGCAGGGTTCAGGTCACCAGCCGTTTCAGCGTGTCGATCCGGTCGGCCTCCGCCGCCGGCTTGTCGGTGCGGATGCGCGCGATGCGGGGGAAGCGCATGGCGAGGCCGGACTTGTGCCGCGTGGAGCTGTGGATCGAATCGAACGCGATCTCCAGCACCATGGTTTTCTCCACCTCGCGCACCGGGCCGAAGCGGTGGAGTGTGTTGTTGCGGACGAAGCGGTCGAGTTGGGCGATCTCCTCGTCGGTGATCCCCTGATACGCCTTTCCGACGGGGAGCAGCTCGCCATCCTCCGTCCAGCAGCCGAAGGTGTAATCGGAATACCAGGAGGAACGGCGGCCATTGCCGCGCTGGGCGTACATCATCACGCAATCGGCGGTCAGCGGATCGCGCTTCCACTTGTACCACAGCCCCGCACGGCGGCCGGTGACATAGGGCGAGTCGCGGCGTTTCAGCATCACACCCTCGATCGCCGCATCGCGAGCGCCGGCGCGGATCGCCTCCAGCTCGGTGAAGTCGGCCGCCTCGATCACCTGGGACAGGTCGAATCGTTCGGGATCGAGGCGTGGCATGAACGCCTCCAGCCGGGCCCGCCGCTCCGTCCAGCTGAGCGCGCGCAGGTCCTCCGCGCCGTCGAGCAGGATGTCGTAGAGGCGGACGAAGGCGGGGTAGTCGGCCAGCATCTTCGCCGACACGGTCTTTCGACCCAGCCGTTGCTGGAGCGCGTTGAAGCTGGCCGCTTCTCCGCCCTGGAACTCGCCCCTGACCAGCAGCTCGCCATCGACGGCGCCGGGCGTCGAGAAGGCGGCGGCGACCTCTGGAAAGCTGCCGGTCACGTCGTCGCCGGTGCGGCTGTACAGCCGGGTCTCGCCCCCGTTTTCATTGGCGACATGGACGATCTGGACGCGGATGCCGTCCCATTTCCATTCCGCCGCATAGTCGGTCAGGTCGACGCGAAGGTCCTCCAGCGGATGGGCGAGCATGAAGGGGCGGAAAACGGGTACGTTGTCGGGCGTCGGCTGCTCGCCGGTGCCGGCCGCCCAGGCGAACAGGGTGGGGTAGGGCGCGTGGATGCCGTGCCACACCTCCTCCACCGCCTCCACGTCCAAGCCGAAGGCCTGGGCGAAGCCGGTCTTGGCAAGCCGCGCCGACACGCCGATGCGAAGAGCGCCGGTCGCCATCTTGAGTAGGGCGAAGCGTTCCTCGGCATCCAGCCGGTCGAGCATGGAGGCGAGCGCGGCGGGCGCGTCGGAGCGCGACAGGTGGCGCAGGCTCTCCACCGCCTGCGCGACGCTGAGCGGTTCGGGATCGGCGGGCAGATCGGGGGCGGGCCAGAGCAGCGCCACCGTTTCCGCCGTGTCGCCGACATAATCGCGGCTCATCCGGAACAGCACGGGATCGACCCGGCTTTCGATCAGCGCCCGGATCAGCGCCGGCTTGACCGCGGGCAGGTCGAGGTCCCCGGTCAGCGCCGCCATCGCCCAGCCGCGGTCGGGATCGGGCGTGGCGTGGAGGTAATCCTCCACCAGCTTCAGCT
>CAKTFL010000248.1 GCA_934555855.1 uncultured Sphingomonas sp.
GAAGGCAACCGGCTTCCCGATCGCCAAGGTCGCGGCCAAGCTGGCGGTCGGCTACACGCTCGACGAGATCGAGAACGACATCACCGGTGCGACGCCAGCGAGCTTCGAGCCGACCATCGACTACGTCGTGACCAAGATCCCGCGCTTTGCTTTCGAGAAGTTCAAGGGCGCTGAGCCGATTTTGTCGACCGCAATGAAGAGCGTCGGCGAAGTGATGGCGATCGGGCGCAATATCCACGAGTCGATGCAGAAGGCGCTGCGAGGGCTGGAGACGGGCCTGTCCGGCTTCAACTATGTCGAGCATCTGGTCGGCGCCCCGCGCGCGGATATCGAGGCGGCGCTGGCGGTCGCAACTCCTGACCGGCTGCTGGTCGCGGCGCAGGCGCTGCGTGAGGGCTTCACCGTCGCGGAGGTCCACGCGATCGCCAAATACGACCCCTGGTTCCTGGAGCGCATCGCGGAGATCGTCGCGGCGGAGGACGAGGTGGTCGAGAATGGCCTGCCCCGCGACGCGTCGGGGATGCGGCGGCTCAAGGCGATGGGCTTTTCGGACAAGCGGCTCGGCTTCCTGGCGGCGCGCTCGGTCCATGTCCGGCAGGGCATGGGACGTGCGAGCGCCAGCGGCCGCGGGCTGGTTCATGACGTGATGACGGCGATGGCCGGCGGCGTCACCGAGGACGAGGTGCGCGCGCTGCGTCACAAGCTGGGCGTGCGGCCGGTATTCAAGCGGATCGACACCTGCGCGGCGGAGTTCGAAGCAAAGACGCCCTACATGTACTCGACCTACGAGGCTCCGAGTTTCGGCGAGCCCGAGGATGAGAGCCTGCCGTCCGACCGGCGCAAGATCGTCATCCTGGGTGGCGGACCGAACCGGATCGGGCAGGGGATCGAATTCGATTACTGCTGTTGCCACGCCTGCTTCGCGCTCGAGGACGCGGGCTTCGAGACGATCATGGTCAACTGCAACCCGGAAACGGTGTCGACCGACTATGACACGTCGGACCGGCTTTATTTCGAGCCGCTGACGGCGGAGGACGTTCTCGAAATCCTACACGTTGAGGCGAGCCGCGGCGAGCTGGCCGGGGTTATCGTCCAGTTCGGCGGTCAGACTCCGCTCAATCTTGCGCGCGCGCTGGAAAAGGCGGGTATCCCGATCCTTGGCACCAGCCCCGACGCCATCGACCTTGCCGAGGATCGCGAGCGGTTCGCGGCGCTGGTGTCGAAGCTCGGCCTCAAGCAGCCTGCAAACGGGCTGGCGCGCAGTCGCGACGAGGCGATCGCGGCGGCGGAGCGGATCGGCTATCCCGTGCTGATGCGGCCGAGCTACGTGCTTGGTGGGCGCGCGATGGAGATCGTGGACGGCCGCCAGCAGCTCGACGAGTATATCCAGACAGCTGTGCAAGTGTCTGGGGACGCACCGGTTCTGATCGACCAGTATCTGCGCGATGCGATCGAGGTCGATGTCGACGCGATCTGCGACGGCGATGACGTGGTGGTCGCGGGCGTGCTCCAGCACATCGAGGAAGCCGGCGTTCATTCGGGCGACAGCGCCTGCTCCATCCCGCCCTACAGCCTGCGGGCCGAGACGATCGCCGAGATCGAGCGGCAGACAGAGGCGCTGGCCCGGGCGCTGAGCGTCAAGGGACTGATGAACATTCAGTTCGCGGTTAAGAATGGGCAAGTCTATCTCATCGAGGTCAATCCGCGCGCCTCGCGCACCGTGCCCTTCGTCGCCAAGGCGATCGGCATCCCCGTTGCCAAGATCGCGGCCCGCGTCATGGCGGGGGAGAAGCTGAAGGATCTGCCGCCGATCGACCGGCGCATCGGCTATTATGCAGTGAAGGAGGCCGTGTTTCCGTTCAATCGCTTTCCTGGCATCGATCCGGTATTGTCGCCGGAGATGAAATCCACCGGCGAAGTCATGGGAATTTCGGCGGACTTCACCACGGCTTTCGCGAAGTCGCAGCTGGGCGCGGGCACGGTGCTGCCGATGCGCGGTACCGCCTTTGTCAGTGTGAAGCCGGGCGACAAGGATGCCATCGTGCCGGCTGTGAGGATGCTCGTCGAGGCCGGGTTCAGCATCGTCGCAACCGCGGGTACCGCCGACCATCTGTCGCGGGCCGGCCTGCCGGTAGAGCGGGTCAATAAAGTCGCGCAGGGGCGGCCGCATATCGACGACCGGATTAAGGACGGCGATATCGACCTGATCTTCAACACCACCGAGGGGTGGCAGTCGCTAAAGGACTCCAAGCCTATCCGCCAGTCGGCTCTCGCGGGAAGGATCCCCTACTACACCACCGCATCTGGCAGCCTGGAAGCAGCGCGGGCCATTGCGGCGGCGGCAGGGAACAGCAGGGACGCGCGGCTTGAAGTACGTCCGTTGCAATCCTATTATTCGCAGTCGCACAACTGATCCCGGCAAGAGACGACGATGTGCGGGCGATCCGGAAGGGTTGCGCGGGACGATGCTATTTTGGGATGTGAGACAATGGCCACGGTCGAGAAGATGCCGATGCTCCAGGAGGGCTATGAGAAGCTCAACCAGGACCTGAAGCGTCTGAAGGAAGAACGTCCGCAGATCGTGGACGCGATCGAGGAAGCCAGAGCGCATGGCGACCTGTCCGAAAACGCGGAATATCACGCCGCCAAGGAGCGTCAGGGTCAGATCGAGGCGTCCATTGCGGATATCGAGGACAAGCTGTCGCGTGCCCAGATCATCGATCCGACGACCCTGTCGGGCGACAAGGTCGTGTTCGGCGCGACGGTGACGCTCCTTGACGAGGACGACAAGCCCATCCGCTACCAGATCGTCGGCCAGACCGAGGCAAACGCGAAGACCGGCAGGATCAGCTATAACTCGCCACTCGGTCGGGCGCTGATCGGGCGCAAGACCGACGATGAGGTCGAGGTGACCGTTCCCTCCGGCGATCGCTATTATCTCGTGTCCAAGATCGAGTTCATCTGACGACCATGACGTGGCGGGCCGTGCCTGCGACGGCGGGCATCACGGCACTGACATTGCTGGTGTCGGCGATGCTGTTGCTGACCGGATCATTGGATACCGCCGCGTTCCAGGCCGGCTTCATTCCCCTGCGCTGGTCGGCGACGGTATCTGCCGACCATGCCTTCCTCGTGCCCGCATGGCTGACGCCGCTCAGTTCGACGCTGGTGCATGGCGGCTGGGCTCATGTCGCCTTCAACCTCATCATGCTGGTCTATTGCGGCCGGGAGGCCGAGCGGGCGCTGGGCAGCGGCGCAATCCTGCTGCTTTATGGTCTAGGGGCCTATGCGGCCGCTGCGGGACAATGGGCGCTGGCGCCGACGTCGGTGATGCCGATGATCGGGGCCAGCGGCCCGATTTCCGCGGTCGTCGCGGCTTATGCGCTACTTTACGGACAACGGCGCGCGCAGGCGGTCGGGCCTTTCCCGGCCAGCCTGGTCCATGTCGTCTGGTTGGCGGTGGCCTGGATCGGCATTCAGGCGCTGATCGGTCTTGCGGGGCTGGGCAGCGCACCCATTGCGGTGGGCGCGCATGTCGGTGGCTTTCTGCTGGGGCTGCTGCTGGCGCGGCCCCTGCTCTTGTGGCGGTACCGCTCGGCCTGACCCTCAACTTGCGAGAGGATCAGGCGACCGGCAAGAAAGGTCACGCCTGCAGGTCGGGTTCCAGCAGTCGGTGCAGATGCACAACGACGAACTTCATTTCTGCATCGTCGACCGTTCGCTGGGCCGCGCTGCGCCACGCCTTTTCGGCGCTGGCATAGTCGGAGAAGATCCCAACCACCTCAAGAGCGGAGGGGTCGGCGAAATCGAGCGTCTGCGGATCGCGGACGCGGCCGCCGAAGACGAGGTGAAGCTTGCTCATATAGGCTATGGTTCCTTGGCGTTCGCCGGCGCCCTATCGCGTCGGAGACGCGGATTGAAGCCTTTCCGGCGCGACGACGTTCGGCGATGGCACCCGTGATCGCGCCTGAACTGCCGCGCCGCGCGGCGATTTCGCAGCATATCCCATCCGTGCGGGACGGCCGACCCGCTTCCCATCTGAGCTCCCGGTCAGGGGGCGTGGGAAGCAGGCCGATGCCGCCATACTTCGGTCCTGTTGAACGCAGCGTCAGCCGGCGTTGGTGGGCGGCGATTTCACGGCATCGGTGCCGGCGTTCGACATTGCCTGGGTGACGCCCTCCAGCAGGCCGCGGGCCTGATCCCGGATGCCTTCCTTCGTCAGGCCGCGATTGCTGAGTTCGTCCATCCCGGCAGACTTTGCCGCTTCGAAGGCGGTGCGAGCGCGGCTGCCGAGC
>CAKTFL010000249.1 GCA_934555855.1 uncultured Sphingomonas sp.
ATGTCGGTACGGGCCATCATCGGATCGCCGGGACGGGATGCAGCGAGGCGGCCCGGGCTTCGGAAAGGATCGGCGCGGCTGACGCCCGCGCCCCCAGCGCTTCGCCGATCAGCAGTACCGTCGGATCGGCATCGCTGACCGTTTCCACAAGGAATGCGATCGACGACAGGCGCCCCCTCACGATCCGCTCATTGGGCAGGGAGGCGTTGACCACGACCAGTACGGGCGTTGCAGGGTCGCGCCCGGCCGCGATCAGCCGGCTCGCGATGGTGGTCGCGGCCGCGCGGCCCATATAGACGGCGAGCGTCGCATCCGGCGCCGCCAGCGCGCTCCAGTCGAGGTCGAGCGGCGCGTCCGCCTTGGCATGGGCGGTGACGAAGGTCAGGCGGCGAGCCGACCCGCGCAGGGTCAGCGACGCTCCGCCGGCCGCGGCGGCGGCGCTGGCGGCGGTGATGCCGGGACAGATCCGCACCGGCACGCCGGCCGCGTGGCACGCGTCCAGTTCCTCGGCCGTGCGTCCGAAGACGGCGGGATCGCCGCCCTTCAGCCGCACCACCCGCCTGCCCGCGAGGGCGGCGTTGACGATCAGCGTGTCGATCGTCCCCTGATCCTTGGAATGGCGACCCGAGCGCTTGCCGACGCTGACCCGCTCGACATGGGCGGGGATCAGGTTGAGCACACCGGCACCGACCAGCGCGTCGTAGAAGACGATATCGGCGGCGGCGATCAGCCGTTCGGCCTTGCGCGTCAGCAGGTCGGGGTCGCCCGGCCCGGCGCCGACGAGCCAGACGGAGCCGGGAGCGATCGGGTCAGGCTGCATGGGTGGATGCCTCGGTCAGAAGTTTGGCCAGCGCCGGACGGCACGAGCCGCAATTGGTGCCCGCCTTCAGCGCGGTGCCGATCGCGGCGACGTCGGTCAGCCGCTGGCTGGCGATGGCCGACAGGATCGTCTGGAGGCCGACGTCGAAACAGGCGCAGACGATCGGGCCGCGATCGACGTCGGCCCCCGGCGCCCGGCCGGCGAGCAGGGTGGGGGCGGCGTGCGGCTCGGCAAGCTGCGCCACGAGCCAGTCGCGCGGCGGCAGGGTGCCGTCACGCGTGACGAACAACGCGGCGACGAGCCGCCCGTCACGCAACACCGCGAGGCGGCGCGTGCCCCGCGCGGCATCGACTGCCTCCAGCAACTGTCCGCCCGGCAGCAGCGAGGAAAGCGCGCCTGCCTCGCCGTCCCCGGCCAGCTCCCAGACGCTGCCACCGGGGACCGCGATCCGCGTCGCCCACAGGCAGTCGGGGCGGGTGTCCAGCTCGCCCGCTACCAGCAGGAAGCCGCGCCATTCCGTCGCCACCGGCGCGATCCGTGCGGGGGTCGCCTTGAATCCGGGCTGGCCGGAATAAGGATCGGCGAGCGGACGGGGCAGCAGCCCGGTGCGCCCGCCCGTCGCGGTGCGGTCGGTCCAGTGGATCGGCGTGAACAGCTCGCCCGGCCGCTGCGCGTCGGCGATCCTCACCCGGAACAGGCTCTCGCCCTGCGGCGTCGACACGCGCGCCAGGCCGCCATCCACCAGTGCGAGCCCGTCGGCATCGGCGGGATGTACCTCGACCAGCGGCTCCTCGCGGTGACGGGCGAGCTTGGGCGAAAGGCCGGTTCGCGTCATCGTGTGCCAATGGTCGCGATAGCGGCCGGTGTTGAGCGTCATCGGCCAGGCGGCGAGGGGAGCGGCCACCGGCTTCTGCTTCACCGTCACCAGCCGGGCACGGCCGTCCGGGGTCGGCCAGCGCCCGTCGGCGAACGGCGTGCCGCCCCAGCGGAACGGCTCCATCGCCTCATAGGCGGCATTGCCGGCGGCGGCATGACCGGGCAGCGCGAACAGCCGTTCGCTGCCCAGGTCGCGGTCGTTCTGGTAGGTCGACAGGCGGCAATGCTCGCGCCAGATATCGGCCGGACGCTCGTAGGGGAAACCCGTGCCCCAGCCCATGCGCCGCGCCACTTCGCTGATGATCCACCAGTCGGGACGCGCCTCTCCCGGCAGCGGCATCAGCGCGCGCTGGCGGCTGATCGTGCGGTCCGAATTGGTGACGGTGCCGTCCTTTTCGCCCCAGGCGGCGGCGGGCAGGCGGACATGGGCATGGGCGCCCGTATCGGTATCCGCCACGACGTCGCTGACGACGACGAACGGGCAGGCGGCCAGCGCCTCGCGCACCCGGCCCGCGTCGGGCATGGAAACAGCCGGATTGGTGGCCATGACCCACAAGGCCTTGATCCGGCCGTGTCCGACCTCGCGAAACAGGTCGACCGCCTTCAGCCCCGGCCTTTCGGCGATGGTCGGCGAGCCCCAGAAGCGCTGTACCCGCTCCCGGTTGGCCGGCGCGAAGTCCATGTGCGCGGCCAGCGTCGTGGCGAGGCCGCCCACCTCGCGCCCGCCCATCGCATTGGGCTGGCCGGTGATGGAAAAGGGCGCGGCCCCCGGCTTGCCGATCCGGCCGGTGGCGAGATGGACGTTGGTGATCGCGTTTACCTGATCGGTGCCGGTGAGCGACTGGTTCACCCCCTGGCTGAACAGGGTGACCGTGCGCGACGTTGCGGCGAACCATTCGTAGAAGCGCCTGAGGTCTGACGGCGCGACGTCGCAGGTCCGCGCCGTCGACCACAGGTCGCTCCCCTCTCCAACCCCGTCCCAGAAATCGTCCGGCACCCCGACATGCGCGGCGAGGAAGTCGTGGTCGATCGCTCCCATCTCCCGGCACCAGGCGAGCAGCCCATTCATCAGCGCGACGTCGGTGCCGGGGCGGATGGCGAGGTGCAGGTCGGCCTCGTCGGCAGTTTCGGTGCGACGCGGATCGATCACCACCAGCCGCGTGCCGCGCGCCGCGCGTGCGGCCATCATGCGCTGGTAGACGACCGGGTGACACCAGGCGGTATTCGATCCGACCAGCACCAGAAGGTCGGCGGCATCGAGATCGTCATAGCTCGCCGGCACCACGTCCTCGCCGAACGCGCGAACGTGCCCCGCCACCGCGCTCGACATGCATAGCCGTGAATTGGTGTCGATGTTCGCCGAACCGATGAACCCCTTCATCAGCTTGTTGGCGACGTAATAATCCTCGGTCAGCAACTGGCCCGAGACGTAGAAGGCGACGCTGTCCGGTCCATGCTCGGCGATCGTCCGGCGAAAGCGGCGGGCGACCAGGTCCAGCGCCTTGTCCCATGACGCGCGCCGCTGGCCGATCATCGGATAAAGGAGCCGCCCCTCAAGGCCGACCGTCTCGCCCAGATGCGTGCCTTTGGAACAAAGGCGGCCGCGATTGGCGGGATGGTCGGGGTCGCCCTCGATCCGCACCTGCCGCTCGCCGGTCACCGTCGCGCGAATGCCGCAGCCGACACCGCAATAGGCGCAGGTGGTGCGGATCGCGGTCACCTCAGGCCGCCGCCCTGAGCGTCGAGGCGCGGCAGATCAGCACCCGGCCGGCCGACAGCTTCACCGGCACCACGGGGGTGCAACCGTGATCCTCGCCCTGTGCCTCGCCGGTCGCCAGCGAGATGCGCCAATTGTGGAGCGGGCAGGTAACCGCGCCGCCATGAACGATGCCCTGGCTCAGCCGGCCATGCTTGTGCGGACAGCGGTCGAGCAGCGCGAACACTTTGTTCTCGCCGGTGCGGAAAACGGCGATATCGTCGCCGCCCTCCACCTGCACCGTGCGGCTGCCCCGGACGGGGATCTCGTCCACCCAGCCGATATCGAGCCATTCGCCGATCATGCCATTTCCTCCACCCGAGTGCTGATGGGCGTGAAGCGTGCCATCGGCGCGTGCTGTTCGCGGTCAACGCCTGCGACGCGCGCGGCCCAGGGGTCGTCCTGGCAAAAGGTCTGCGAGTGCAGGAAGCGGGCCGCCAGCGCCGCCCGCTCGTCCGCGTCGGGCAGCAGCCGATCCTGGATATAGGTCAGGCCGACCCGCTCGATCCACGGCGCGGTCCGCTCCAGATAGCGCGCCTCCTCGCGGTAGAGCTGGATGAAGGCGGCGCACATCTCCATCGCCTCCGCCTCGGTGGCGACCTTGCACAGCAGGTCGGTGGCGCGCACCTTGATCCCGCCATTGCCGCCGACATGGCATTCGTAGCCGCTGTCGACGCACACCACGCCGAAGTCCTTGATCGTCGCCTCGGCGCAGTTGCGCGGGCAGCCCGACACCGCGATCTTGAACTTGTGCGGCATCCACGACCCCCAGGTCGCCCGCTCCAAGCTGCCCGACAGCCGGGTCGCCGGCCGGGCCACCGTGTTCGTGTTCCCCGAC
>CAKTFL010000250.1 GCA_934555855.1 uncultured Sphingomonas sp.
CCCTGCACCCCGGGCTGGGTCACGCTGGTATAGGCGATTCCGATCGAGCCCTGCCGGCCGAGGATCAGCCCGGCATTCGCCTGGAGGATGCGCCGTGGCGGCGGGTCGCCGACCAATGTGCCGAGGTCGCGAAAACGCCGCGTCGCGGTCAATGCCGACGCGCCGAGGTGATACGCCTTCGCCGTCCGCTCGATCGCGAGATAGGACTGGCCGCCGGTCCCGGCCGGCGACCGGCTGACCCCCAGGGCTCCGGTCGCCACCGCCAGCGTGCCGATCCTCAGGGTGCCGCCCCCGCTCGCGAGCGCCACCCTGGCCGAGGCTTCGCCATGCCCTTCGAGCGTCAGCCACTGCGTCACGCCGCGCCGCCCCGTCGCCGCGGCCGCGAGCGGACCGTAATTGTTGCTGTCCGATCCGAAATTGCGACGGATCGCCCCCGCCTCTAGCGAAAACGCCGTCAGGCCCGGACGGAGCAGCGCCGAACTGACGTAAAAGGACGATGTCTGCGTCGTCTGGCGACCGGCCGCGTCGCGCACGGCGACCGACACCTGCCCGGCCCCGGTCACGATCGGCAGCTGGGGAATGTAGAACGGCCCGGCCGCGACCGGCGTGCTGAGCTGGCGGACGCCGTTGACGAGAATATCGACGGTCGAGGGGACCGCGGCGCCTCCGCTCACCGCAGGAAGGGGATAGGTGACGAGATCGGGCCTGAGCGCGAAATTCGTCGAGATCTGCGCGCCCCCGAACCGCAGCGACCGAGAGCTGGGCAGGGCGCCCGACACGACGTCGCCGGCCGACACCGTGCGAAGCCGGTCGGGGTCCGACCAGGAATAGGTGGTACCCAGCCGCACCGCGCGCAGCCCGGCACGGGAGCTGGTGACGCTGACATCGGCCTGAAGCGTTCCGAAGGCGCCAAACAGGCGCGCCGACCCGAGCCCGAACGCATCGAGCGCATGCGCCTGGCCGGTGGCCGTGACGTCATAGTTGAGCAGGATCCCGGTCGGAGAGGCGGACGTGGCGACGCGTTTAGGCGTGGCCGCCTGGCCTATCCGATGCGCGGCCAGCGCAGCGACCGGCACCTCGAGCGACAGGCTCTGCTCCTGCTCGTTGATCGTGGCCCGGACGCCGGCAATGTCGGCAAGATCGACGAGCGTGTCCGGCGCGGCCCCCGGTGGCGGCACCAGCCCGAGCGCGCGCAGTTCGTCCGCCGTGGCGGACAGGTGCCCGTTGGCCGCGTGAAAGGTGGCGACCTGTTCCGTATCAACGCCGTTGATCCGCACCTCCAGCAACAGGTCGCGGGCAGCGGCGGTCTGGGCGTGCGCGGCGACGCCGGGCAGAGCCGGCGCCAGGATCAGGGTCGCAAGCGCGCGCGCCGCAGCCTTACGGAGCGAGCGTGACCGGCGCATCGGCCTCGACCTTGCCCTGGTCCGTGGTGGCGGAAACGTGGACGCTCCGGACCGCGCCGGCCGGGCCGGCGGTCCGGATCTCGACCGGGATCACCGCCTCCGCGCCCGCCAGAACATAGCGAAAGGCGAAGCCGGGGATGGAGACGGTCATGCTCCCACCCTCGACCGTCAGCGCGGACAGCCTGGCCCGCCGGGTCCCGTCATTGCGGACCACCAGCCTGGCCTTGCCGGGCTCCCGGTTACCTCCCTCTTGCCCGACCAGCTTCCAAGACAGGGCGGCGCGCGCCTGTAGCGCCGGGGCGGCGAAGACCGGCAGCGACACGCGCAACGCCACATTGATCGAACCGGGCGTGGCGGCAGAGGGGAGTTGATCCACCAGCAGGCGATAGCTGTCCTCCCGCGCCGTCGCGGCCTTGCGAAGAACGACGCGCACGGTCTGCGTCTCGCCTGCGCCCAGCGTCGCGAAAGGCGGGCTGACCAGCAGGTTTGGCGTCGGGTCCAGATGCTCATCGCCGTCGCTCTGGCTCCAGGCGAACGAGCGGATCTGGACGGTGGTGGGCTGGTCGCCCCGGTTCGTGATCCGGATCGTGCTGGTCATCCGGCCGGCCGGCACGTCCACCGACACCGGCGCCAGTTCCAGCGTCTGAGCGAACACCGCCTGCCCGATCATCTGCACTGCGAGGCAGGCACAAAGGGCGACTATCTTTCTCGGAAAGACCATTCCGGCCGATTGCGCGGACGGTGGTTAATCGCGCGGTAAAGAGAATAAATGTAATGTTACGCCATATATTACGGATAATCTCACCTTAACGACGCCTGACAATATCTCCTTGAGAGATAATCTATATTGCCATTCATCCCGGCGAGAGAGGCGTTGCCATGCAGGTGGCTGGACTTGTCATGTTTCTTTTCGCACTCAGTGCCAACCCGGCCGAGAGTGCCGGCCTGGTGCGGTCCGGACCGTCCGATCAGATGACGGTCGGCGCCTATGTAAAGGGATGCGCCGTCGTCGGGAATGCCTGGGGCGAAACCTCCGAGACGCTGTGCAGCGGCGCCCTGGTCAGCAAGGGGCAGGTGCGTCAATGCACGACGTCCAGCGACTATGTGTGCGCCGACCAGCCCACCATGGCCCGACCGGCGGGGCTGACGCAGGCCAAGGACGGCACCGTCCCGATCTTCTACTTCTGAGGCGCGTTCTCGGGCCCCGCCCTGCACAACGGATCGATCCTACCCGTACAGCCGCTCGTCCCACCATACCGGCTCCGGCAGGTCGTGGGTGATGGCCGCGGCGTCGGGGTGGCGGGGGTTGATCAGGATGTTGCGTTCCAGCCGGGCCGGGATGGAGGGCACCAGCAGCAGCGCCGTCCGCCCCTCCTCATGCCACGCCGCGCCGAACGCCTTGCAGATGCCCTCGTCCTTGCCGTCCCAGCCGGGGTGCGCGGCCGGCTGGAAGACCTCGTAGCTGGTGTCGTTCGGAACCGTGATGCGGATGAAATGCTGATTGGGCGGCAGCACGCTGTTGGCGTGGACCAGTTTTTCCAGCATCGCGGTCGAGTAATGTTCGGACGTGTAGATGACCGGACTGGCCGACGTGTTCCAGCGCCCCGGATACAGCCGGGCGCCCTCGCTGTCGTAGATCGGATGCGCGCCGTCGGGATCGCCGATGCGAAAGGCGGTGAGGACGCGATCCGTCCTGCCGCCCTTCACGCACCCCCGCTATAGGCCGCACGGCCGAGCAGGTTGATGACCAGGTCCGCGCCCGGCCCCGTCGCGAGCGCCACGTCGAGCGGGGGCTTGCCGTCGAGCATCGGGTGCGGCCGGCCCAGGAACTCGCGCGCCTTTTCGGGTCCCTGGTAGATATCGAGCGCGAAGCTGAACACCTTGGCCAGCCGGGCGAGCCGGTCGCCCTCCTCGCTGGTCAGCCGCTGCGAGGCCGACTTGCGCCGGCGCTCCAGCGTCGCCTTGGGGATCAGGCGGAACTTGAAGCGGGCATCGTCCGGCGCGACGCTATCGGCCAGCCGGTCAAGCGCCGTCACCGGCAACCCGCTCTCGATCGAATAAGCAAGCGACAGGCGCGACGCCGGCCTGCCGCCATGAACGCCCAGCAGCGCCTCGATCGATGCGGGTTGAGTGGCCATGATGCGCTCCGTTCAGGTGAGGCCTATATAGGCCTCATGTGGTTCCGGTGCAAGTTGGGCTGGCGCCGGGAAAGGACTTGGGCGGGTATTTGCCCTATGGCGACCTTCCGCTCTTGCCTTGGAAGGATGACGCTTGCGTATCTTCGTCACCGGCGGGGCCGGGTTCATCGGCTCGGCGCTGGTCCGGCACCTGATCGGGAACACCGATCATGAGGTGCTAAACTTCGACAAGCTGACCTATGCCGGCACGCTGACGACGGTGGAGAAGGTCGCCGGCAGTAACCGATACCGCTTCGTCAACGGCGACATTTGCGATGCCGAGGCGGTCCGCAGTGCGATCGCCGGGTTCAAGCCCGATATCATTACCCACCTCGCGGCCGAGAGCCATGTCGACCGCTCGATCGACGGGCCGGGCGCGTTCATCCGGACCAACCTGGTCGGCACCTACACGATGCTCGCCGAGGCGCGGGCGTACTGGCTGGGTCTGGACGACGAGGCGAAAACCGCCTTCCGCTTCCACCATATCTCGACCGACGAGGTATATGGATCGCTCGGCGACACCGGCCTGTTCACCGAGGACACGCCCTACGACCCACGCTCGCCCTATTCGGCGTCCAAGGCGGGGTCGGACCATCTCGTATCGGCCTGGAGCCATACCTTCGGCCTGCCAGTGCTGATCACCAACTGCTCGAACAATTACGGGCCTTATCACTTCCCCGAAAAGCTGATCCCGCTGATGATCGTCAA
>CAKTFL010000251.1 GCA_934555855.1 uncultured Sphingomonas sp.
CGGAATCGACCGACCGCTTACCCGGCCAAGGGATTATGCCGACTGGGCCGGGCATGAGGCGCGCCTGACGCTCGCGGAGAAGATCGAGGGCCGCAAGCAGCTGACCGGCGATCTGGTCGGGATCGAGGGCGAGCTGGTCACGATCGCGGTGCGCGGGTATCAGCCGATGACGGTAACCCTGGCGCAGATCGCCGACGCAAAGCTGACCATCACCGACCGGCTGCTCGCGGCCACCCAGCCCCTCTCCACCGAGGGCGCGGAAGAATTTGAAGAAGCCGACCTGTCCGCAGGCGCGGGCGGCGAAGACATCGAAGCAGAGGAAACCCACTGATGGCCCCCCCAGCATCTTCTGGTGTCGCCACCGCCAATCGCGCGGAGCTGATCGCGATCGCCAACTCGGTCGCGTCCGAGAAGATGATCGATCGCGGCATCGTTCTCGAGGCGATGGAGGACGCCATCCAGCGCGCCGCCAAGGCCCGTTACGGCGCGGAAAACGACATCCGCGCGAAGCTGGACCCCAATTCGGGCGATCTGCGCTTGTGGCGCGTCGTCGAGGTGGTCGAGCAGGTCGACGATTATTTCAAGCAGGTCGACCTGAAGGGCGCGGCCAAGCTGCAGAAGGACGCGGCCATCGGTGACTTCATCGTCGACCCGCTGCCCCCGATCGAGTTCGGCCGCATCGCCGCGCAGGCCGCCAAGCAGGTGATCTTCCAAAAGGTCCGCGATGCCGAGCGCGAGCGCCAGTATGAAGAATTCAAGGATCGCCAGGGCGAGATCATCACCGGCGTCGTCAAGCGGGTCGAGTTCGGCCATGTCGTGGTCGATCTGGGCCGCGCCGAGGGCGTGATCCGCCGCGACCAGCAGATCCCGCGCGAGGTGGTGCGCGTCAACGACCGCATCCGCTGCCTCATCCTCAAGGTGTCGGCCGAGACCCGCGGGCCGCAGATCTTCCTCAGCCGCGCGCACCCCGACTTCATGAAGAAGCTGTTCGCGCAGGAAGTGCCGGAGATCTACGACGGCATCATCGAGATCAAGGCCGCCGCCCGCGACCCGGGCAGCCGCGCCAAGATCGGCGTGATCAGCCATGACAGCTCCATCGACCCGGTCGGCGCCTGCGTCGGCATGAAGGGCAGCCGCGTCCAGGCGGTGGTGCAGGAGATGCAGGGCGAAAAGATCGACATCATCCCCTGGTCACCCGACACCGCGACATTCGTCGTCAACGCGCTCCAGCCCGCGTCCGTGTCCCGCGTCGTCATCGACGAGGAAGAGGACCGGATCGAGGTGGTGGTGCCCGATGACCAGCTGAGCCTGGCGATCGGTCGCCGCGGCCAGAACGTGCGCCTCGCCAGCCAGCTGACCGCCAAGGCGATCGACATCCTGACCGAGGCCGACGCCTCCGAGAAGCGTCAGAAGGAGTTCGTCGAGCGGTCCGAGATGTTCCAGACCGAGCTGGACGTGGACGAGACGCTGGCGCAGCTGCTGGTCGCCGAGGGCTTTTCCGAGCTGGAAGAGGTCGCCTATGTCGAACTCGACGAGCTGGCGCAGATCGAGGGCTTCGACGAGGACCTGGCGCAGGAGCTCCAGAGCCGCGCCCAGGAAGCGCTGGACCGGCGCGAGCAGTCCAACCGCGACGAGCGCCAGGCGCTCGGCGTGTCGGACGACCTGACCACCATGCCTTATCTCACCGAAGCGATGCTGGTCACGCTGGGCAAGGCGGGCATCAAGACGCTGGACGATCTGGCCGACCTCGCCACCGACGAGCTGGTGGAGAAGAAGCGCGCAGAGCCGCGCCGCCGCAACGACGACGCGCCCAAGCGCCCCGAGCCGAAGGGCGGCATCCTCGCCGCCTATGGCCTGACCGACGAGCAGGGCAACGAGATCATCATGGCCGCGCGTCAGCACTGGTTCGCGGACGAGGACGGCGCCGAGGCCGAGCCGGACGGCGACACGGCGGAAGGTGAGCAGGCCTGATGCCGTTCGTCTCGATCCGACTCGCGGGCTCCGCCACCAGGGAGCAGAAGGCGGGGATCGTCGCGGACGTGACGACCTCGCTGGTATCGCGGCTGGGCAAGAACCCGGCCGCGGTGCAGATCGTGATCGAGGAGGTTTCGACGGAGAACTACGGCGCCGGCGGCCAGCTGATCGCCGACCGTGATGCCGCCAAGGTGCCGACGCAAACAGGGGAGGACGCACATGCGGAACCCTCCCAATGAGACGCTGACGCACTTTCGCCATTCACGCCATCCCGGCCTGAGGCCAGGTACGGCTTCACGGCACGATTCGACGCTTGCGCTCGAGGCGCGGTGGATGCCGGGACAAGCCTGGCGCGACGGATGGAGGACGGCCGCATGACCGATCCCGTCCGCTCCTGCATCCTGACCCGCGAGCGTGCGTCGCCCGGCGCGTTGATCCGGCTGGTGCTCGCCCCCGACGGGCAGGTGCTGCCCGACGTCCGCGCCAAGGCGCCGGGGCGCGGCGCCTGGATCGGCGTGCCCCGCGCCGAGCTGGAAACAGCGCTGGCCAAGGGCCGGCTGCGCGGTGCCCTGTCGCGTGCATTCAAGACGGGCGAGATCAGCGTGCCCGACGACCTGCCGGCCCGCGTCGCCGCCGGGCTTGAGCGGGCGGCGCTCGACCGGCTGGGACTGGAGGCGCGCGCCGGACACCTGCTGACCGGATCCGACCGGATCGAGACGGCGGCAAGGAACGGCCAGCTGCGCGCGCTGTATCACGCCGCCGATGCCAGCGCGGACGGCTCACGCAAGCTCGCCCAGGCGTGGCGGGTCGGGTCCGATCGCGAGGGCACCGATCTCAGGGGGTTGGCGTTGCCGGTCCCGCGCACCATATTGGGATTGGCGCTGGGGCGCGAGAATGTGGTACATCTCGGCCTGACCGACCGCGCTGCTGCCAGGCGGGTGAGCGAAACGCTCGACCGATGGCTGCACTTCATCGGATCTGACACAGACGCCCAGCCTTGCGAAACGGCCTCGCAAGGTTCATCGGCGCCCGGAGTTTCCGGGACCGAACCGACGACCAAAGGGCCGGCCGTAGACGTAAACGAGGACACTGAGTGAGCGAGACCGACAACGACAAGCCGAAACTTGGCATGCGCGCACCGCTGGGGGTGAAGCGTACGGTCGAGACCGGCAAGGTGAAGCAGAGCTTCAGCCACGGCCGCTCCAATACGGTGATCGTGGAAACCAAGAAGGCGCGCACCTTCCGCCGTCCGGGAGACCCCGTCACGGAAGGTCCCGCTCCTGTGCCCGCGCCCGCGCCGGCCGCTCCTGCCCCGCAGCCCCAGGCACAGGCACCCCAGCCTGCGCCTCGTCCCGCCCCGTCCAACGAGACACCGCAGGAGCGCCAGTCGCGGCTGCTGCGCGAGGCGGAGGAACAGCGGCTCCACATGAAGGAAGATGCGCGCCGCCGCGAAGAGGCCGAGCGCGCGCGTCATGCCGAGGAGGAGCGCATCCGCGCCGCCGAACGTGCGGCCGCCGCTGCTGCCCCGCCACCCGAACCGGAGCCCGCGCCTGAGCCGGCCGTCGAGCCGGCGCCGGCCCCGGTTGCGGCAGAGCCCGCTCCTGCTTCCGCGCCCGCCATCGTGGTGCCGACCCCCGCCGGCCGTGGCTTCCGCCCGGTCGAGCGCCCCGTGCCGCCCCGGGTGGAGCAGCCGATCGAGCCGGTTGCGGCAGAGCCCGCGCCGGTTGAGGCCGCTCCGCCTCCGCCGCCGCCCCCTCCGCCGCCGCCGCCCGCACGACCGCAGCCGGCTGCTCCGGTCGCGCAGACGCCTCCGCCCGTGCTGGAGCTGAGCCGCGATCCGTCCATGCCGGCCCCGCGCCGGTTCTCGCCGGTTGCCCGTCCCGAGATCCCGAGGCCGCAGCCCAAGCCGGTCGAACAGCCCGCCGCGGCCGCGCCATCGACCTCGCCGGCAGCGCCGCAGCAGGGTGGCGCCTCGCGTCCCATGCCGTCCGGCGTTTCGACTCAGCGCAGCGCACCCCCGCGTCCGCAGCCGCCGAGCCGCGACCGCAAGGGCGACGAACGTCGCGGCGGCAAGCTGACGGTGAACCGCGCGCTGAACGAGGATGGCGGCGCCCGTGCGCGATCGCTCGCCGCGTTGAAGCGTGCGCGTGAAAAGGAAAAGCGCGGCTTCGGCGGCCCCCGTGAAGTGCAGCCCAAGCAGGTCCGCGACGTGCAGGTGCCGGAGGCGATCACCGTCCAGGAACTCGCCAACCGCATGGCGGAAAAGGGCG
>CAKTFL010000252.1 GCA_934555855.1 uncultured Sphingomonas sp.
GCCCGATCGTGGTCATCACCTCCAACAACGAAAAGGAGCTGCCCGATGCGTTCCTGCGTCGCTGCTTCTTCCACTACATCAGCTTCCCCGACCGCGATACGATGCAGGCGATCGTCGACGTCCACTTCCCCGGTATCCAGCGCCTGCTGGTGAGCCGCGCGATGGACATCTTCTACGATGTGCGCGAAGTCCCCGGCCTCAAGAAGAAGCCGTCCACGTCCGAGCTGCTCGATTGGTTGAAACTCCTGCTGCACGAGGACATGCCGCTGGAAATCCTGCAGAACCGCGACCCGACCAAGGCGATCCCGCCCCTCCACGGCGCGTTGCTGAAGAACGAACAGGACATCATGCTGTTCGAACGGTTGGCTTTCATGGCGCGGCGACAGGCTCATCGCTCCTGAACGAAGACCGGTGTTATGGTTAACGTCTAACATATATTTACATTGCGCTGAAACCGTTGATGTTGGTCAACCGTAACGGCTTTCCGAGGCCGTCATGGTGTCGGCACGGGAGAACGTTATGTTGAAAAAGGGGATCGCGTTCGGTCTTGCGGCGATGTTCGCCACGACTGGCGCTCAGGCCGCGACGGTGTTCGGCGTGGACGAGTTCAACAATCTGGTGACCTTCAACAGCGCCGCGCCGGGCGTGGTCACGCGCAGCATCGCGATCACCGGCCTGACCGAAAGCCTTCAGGCGATCGACTTCCGCCCACGCAACAACGTGCTCTACGGGCTGGGCTCGGATCGCGTGGTCTACACGATCGATACCGCGACCGGTGCCGCGACCGCGGCCAGCGGCGTGCTGGGCCTTGCCGGCAGCCAGTTCGCGTTCGACTTCAATCCCACGATCGACCGCCTGCGCATCGTCAGCAACACCAACGCGAACTACGTCTTCAATCCGAACGACGGCTCGCTCGCGACCACCACGCCCGTCTTTTATGCGTCGGGTGACACCAATGCCGGGCGCGAGCCGGACGTGACCGCCGCCGCCTATACCAGCGCGGCATTCGGGGCGGCGGCAAACGCCACCCAGCTCTATTCGATCGATATCTCCCTCGATCAGCTGACCCGGCAGGCGAACAGCGCGGGGACGCTGAACACCGTGGGACCGGTCGGTCTGAACCTCGGCTCGCGCACCAGCTTCGATATCGCGGGCAGCGACGCCTTCGTTCAGAACGGGACCGGGTTCTACTCGATCAACCTGAACAACGGCGCGCTGACCCGGATCGGAACGCTGGACCGGTCGCTGTTCGGCATCGCCATCGCCGCGGTGCCGGAACCTGCCAGCTGGGCAATGATGATCGCCGGCGTCGGCATGGTCGGTGGGACCATGCGCCGCCGCAAGCCCTCGATGCGCCTCCGCCACGCCTGAACGCCTTTCCGCCGGTGCTTCCAGGCACCGGCGGATCTGCTTCGGAGCCGATCGGCCATGCAACAGATGTTAAGACATCTTTAACTCTGTCCTGTCACAGTCCGTTAACCACACCCACGCCAGAGAGCCGGTGATGCGGACGACGATGTTGAGGATCACATTGGCGCTGACAGCGGCGGCCACGTTCGCCACCGCTCTGCCGGCACGCTCGCTGCTCGACTATGTCGGCCAGTGCGTACCCTTTGCGCGCGAGGCGTCAGGCATCCGCATCTTCGGCGACGCATGGACATGGTGGGACCAGGCCGACGGTCGGTATGACCGGGGCCGCAGGCCGCGGGTCGGCTCGGTGGTGGTGTTCCGCAAGACAGCCCGCCTGCCGTTCGGCCACGTCGCGGTCGTGAGCCGGATCGTGGAAAAGCGGGTGCTGATGCTCACCCATGCCAACTGGTCGCGCAAGAACGGCGAGCGCGGTCATGCCGAACAGGATGTGACCCTGTTCGATGTGTCGGACGACAACGACTGGTCGGAGGTCAAGGTCTGGTTCCGCGACTCGGACGGCCTTGGCGGAGGCATCTACCCGCTTGCCGGCTTCATCTATCCCGACGGCAAGCCCGCCCCCGAACTCACCGCCAAGAGCCCCGACTACGTCGGCGCGCTGATCGATGCCTATGTCCCGGACGTGACCACGCGTCGCTGAGCGTGGCGCACGACGGTCCGCCCGCTTGCGCGAAGGCGCGCTGCCGGGCACCACCGGCCCATGTTCCTCGCCTTCCTCGACGCCCTTCGCAGCGCGGGCATCCCCGCCAGCACCAAGGAACATCTGACCCTCTTACGCGCCCTCGATGCGGGAGTGATCGAGCGCACGCCCGAGGACTTCTACTATCTCGCCCGTGCCACCTACGTGAAGGACGAGGGCCTGCTCGACCGCTTCGACCAGGTGTTCGCGCAGGTGTTCCGTGGCCTGGCCGCTGCTGCTGGCGAGACCCGCGCCGAGCTGCCCGCCGACTGGCTCCGCGCCGTTGCGGAAAAGTATCTCAGCCCCGAGGAGATGGCGAAGGTCGAGTCGCTCGGGTCGTGGGACACGATCATGGACACGCTGGCCCAGCGTCTCGCCGAGCAACAGGGGCGCCACCAGGGCGGGTCCAAGTGGATCGGCACCGGCGGCACCAGCCCCTTCGGCAACGGCGGCTACAATCCGGAGGGCGTACGAATAGGCGGCGAAGGCCGTCACAATCGCGCGATCAAGGTCTGGGACCAGCGTACCTTCCGCAACCTCGACAGCACGCGCGAACTCGGCACCCGCAACATCAAGGTCGCGCTCCGCCGCCTTCGCCGCTTTGCGCGCGAGGGCGCGTCGGACGAGCTCGACATGGCCGGCACCATCGACGGCACCGCCCGCCGCGGCTGGCTCGACGTCAGGATGCGCCCCGAACGGCGCAATGCGGTGAAGCTTCTGCTGTTCCTCGACGTCGGCGGCTCGATGGACCCGTTCGTCAGCCTCGTGGAGGAGCTGTTCTCGGCCGCCACCGCGGAGTTCAAGAACCTGGAGTTCTTCTACTTCCACAACTGCCCTTACGAGGGCGTGTGGAAGGACAATCGCCGCCGTCATGCCGAACGCACGCCGACCTGGGACGTGCTTCATAGATACGGACACGACTACAAATGCGTCTTCGTCGGCGATGCATCCATGAGCCCGTACGAGATCACCCATGCCGGCGGATCGGTGGAGCACATGAATCCGGAGGCGGGCGCGGTCTGGCTTCGGCGGCTGACCACCACCTACCCCGCCGCTGCATGGCTCAATCCGGTGCCGGAGGAACACTGGGGCTATTCCCAGTCGATCCGCATCGTCCGCGAGATCATGGCTGATCGCATGTACCCCCTCACGCTCGACGGTTTGGACGCCGCCATGCGCGAACTGACCCGTAAGCGGTGAGCGGGCAGGAACCGTTTCCACCCCGTTCCGGTTTACGCCCGTGAAGGAGTAGATCGATGTCCCATATCCCCGGATCCGCCATGCCCCACGCCAAACCGCACGAGGCCGATGAGTCGAAGGCAAAGGCGGCGAAGACCAAGAAGGCGGATCGGCCAGAAACTCTCGCCGATCGCGCGGGCGCTGCTGCGGAAGCTGCCGCCGCCAAGGTGAAGGCCAATCCCAAGACGGCCATTGCGATCGGAGCCACTCTGGTCGCGGGTATCGCCGCCGCGGTCGCCGGCCCCGCCGTCGTCGCCAAGGCGAAGGCCGCGCCGGACAAGAAGCCCGCTCGCAAGCCGGCCAAGCCCAAGGCCAAATAGCTGTCGGCGGCGACGCGCCCATGCTATGGGTGACGACAGGAAAGATCCGGTTCGGGAGAGTGCAAGATGCGTACCGCGCTGTTCGCCTCGATGGTCACCCTGTCGTCGCTCGCCGCCGCCCAGGCGACGCCTCCGCCGCTTCAGCTTCCGCGGCATTGCACCAAGCCGGGCGCCGACCGAGTGGTCCAGCGCGATCACTCGGCCAAGCCGCAGAAGCTTGCCGAACTGCCGCCCGCCAGCGCGATTGCGGCGGTCTGGCGTTTCGACGAGCGGGGGTGCCCGTCTCCCGTGGTGCTGAAGCGGGGGATCGGCGCGAACCCCGAAAAGGCAGTGGAACCCGAAGGCTCGGGGGCGCTATTCGAAGCGCGCTGATCTTCCTCTTGTCATGATACCGGGGGTGTCGGGAACCCGTGCAAGTACGCGGCTCAAGCTCGATCGAGGCGCCCGCCTTCTATCGGCTGCGGTACGCCGGTCGTGCCCGGAAAGCTGATCGGCAGGCCGCGCATGGATCGCACCGCCATATAGGCGAAGCCCTCCGCCTCGGTCGCGTCCCCGTTCCAGCC
>CAKTFL010000253.1 GCA_934555855.1 uncultured Sphingomonas sp.
CCATCCCCGTCATCTCGGCGGTGGGGCACGAGACCGACACCACGCTGTGCGATTTCGCCGCCGACCTGCGCGCGCCGACCCCGACCGCGGCGGCGGAAATGGCGGTGCCCGTGCTGGCGGACCTGCGGCTGACGGTGGAAAGCCATGCCGCGCGCACCGAGCGCTGCGCCCGCCGCTATCGCCAGCGGGCCGGCGAGCGGCTGGAGGCGGCGGCGCGGCTGTTGCCGAAGCGGGACCAGCTGCTGGGGCCGCAACGGCAGCGGGCGGACGACCTGGCCGGACGGCTGGACCGGGGACTGGAGCGGCGGGTGACCGCGATGCGCTCGCGGCTGGAGCGGGATGCGGGCGCCTTGCGGCCGGCGGTGCTGGCGCAGCGGCTGGCGACGGCGCGGGCGCGGCTGGCGGGGATCGAGCGCGTGCTCGCCTCGCTCAACCCCGATGCAGTGCTGGAGCGCGGCTATGCCCGGGTTGAGGCGCGCGGCGACGGACATACGGTGATCGACGCCGCCGCCGCGCGCGCGGCGGGCGCGCTGCGGCTGGTGTTTCGCGGTCAGGAGACGGTGGACGTCATGGTCGAGGGCGCCAGGGAGGCGCCCAAGGTTGAGCGGGGGAGAGGGCGGACCTATGTCCCTCCCAAGCCCGAGCAGCCGACGCTGCTCTGATCCCGCTTTCGCTTCGAGTGTTCCAAGATGCTGATGTCCAATGCCGACCGACCTGCACGGCTCCATTACATGGCCAATGGCTTTCGCGTGCTGACGCCGGGCGACCATGTCAGCTGCGCCGTGTCTGGCGCGCGCATCCCGCTGGAGGATCTGCGCTATTGGAGCGTGGCGAAGCAGGAGCCCTATGCCAGTGCCCGCATCGCCAGCGAGGCGATGGCGCCGCGGTGAGGGCGGCAGCGAGGGGTCGCCGGGTGGCGATGGCGGGGTTGCTGGCGGCGGGGTTGCTGGCGGCGGGATGCAGCCCGATCCCGCGCGTGGCACCGCCCGAGGTCGCACCCGTCGCCCCGCCGGCGGTGCAGGGGGGCGTGGTGCGGGCGGGGGTGCCGCTTCCGGCCCTGCGCTGGTCGGGACAGGCGATTCAGGGCGGCCTGATCGCGGGTATGCTGCCCACAGGAGCGACGGCGCTCAGCCTGGACGGCGGGCCGGTGACGGTCGCGCGGGACGGGCGGTTCGTCATCGGCTTCGACCGCGATGCGGCGTCGCAGGCGCTGCTGGTCGCCCATGCTCCGGACGGCCGCGAGGCGCGGGCGGTGCTCTCCATCGCTCCGCGCGCCTGGAACCTCTCCCGCCTGTCGACCCTGCCCAAATATCCGGTCCCCGCGCCCGAGTTCGCGGTGCGACGCCCCGCCGAGCTCGCCCGGATCACGGCGGCGCGGGCCGCGCAGACCGATGGGGACGGCTGGCGGCAGCGCTTCAGCTGGCCGGTGACGGGGCGCATCTCCACCCTGTTCGGGTCGCAGCGCATCTACGCCAACGGAGAGGCCGGGTCCTATCACTCCGGCATCGACATCGCCCGGCCCACCGGCACCGTCGTGACGGCGCCGGCCGATGGCGTGGTGATCCTGGCCGCCGACGCGCCTTTCACGCTGGAAGGCGACCTGTTGATGCTGGACCATGGCATGGGGCTGAACAGCGCCTTTTTACACCTGTCGCGGATCGACGTGCGGGTCGGGGATCATGTCCGGCAGGGCCAGCCGATCGGCCTGGTGGGCGCGACCGGCCGCGCGACCGGGCCGCACCTGCACTGGAGCCTGCAATGGCGCGGCGCAAAGCTCGACCCGCTGCTGGCGGCAGGGGCGATGAAATAGTCAGTCTCGGCGACACGTTGCAGTGCAACAAAGTTTCTAACACTCGCAAGAAACTGTGAAAATTGTGCTATAGAAAGCACAGCCGACAGCAAACCATGATCTCCCTTAAGAGGTTTGCTTTACAGGTCCATGACCACGGCCCCATCATTCCGTCATGTCCTCGTTGCCATCATGGTGGCCGAGGATGGGCCTCCTGGAGAGGTGCGTCGCAGAAGCGCACCCGGCAGGTTTGAAAAAGGGTAAACCGTGAGCACATCATCCATCTCGAAGCGCCGGCTCGGCCTGCTCGCTTCCACCGTCATGGCCGGTGCCGCCATGTTCGCAGCCGCACCGGCCCTCGCGCAGGATGCGGCGGGCCAGACGCCCGGCGTCGATCCCCAGGCGACCACCACCGCCTCGTCCGAGGCGGTTGCGCCGACCACCCAGGCCGAGGCCGGGCAGGACGTCGTCGTCACCGGCAGCCTGATCCGCAACCCCAACCTGATTTCGTCCAGCCCGGTCACCACCGTCGGCCAGCAGGAACTGACCCTGCGCCAGACCAACGTCGCCGAGGAAGTGCTGCGGACGCTGCCGGGCGTGGTGCCGAGCATCGGTTCGGCCGTGAACAACGGCAATGGCGGCGCGTCCTTCGTCGATCTTCGCGGCCTGGGCCCGCAGCGCAACCTCGTGCTGCTCGACGGCACCCGCGTGGTTCCGGCCGGCTTCAACGGCCAGGTCGACCTCAACAACATCCCGCTGGCGCTGGTCGAGCGCGTCGACGTGCTGACCGGCGGCGCGACCACCACTTACGGTGCCGATGCGGTGTCGGGCGTGGTGAACTTCATCACGCGCAAGGATTTCCACGGCTTGGAGCTGAACGCGTCGGAGCAGATCACCGAAGAAGGTGACGGCAACGTCTTCCGCGCGGACCTGACCATGGGCGCCAACCTGGACGACGGGCGCGGCAACGTGACGCTGAGCCTGGGCTACCAGAAGGCGAAGCCGGTCTATCAGGGCGACCGTTCCTTCTCCGCGTCGCAGATCGACTCGGTGACCGGCGAGCTCAGCGGTTCCGGCACCACCGTGCCGATCCGCATCAACCTGGGCAACGGCACGGGTACCCGCCAGCTCGACCCCGCCACGGGGACGCTGGTGCCGACCTACCAGTTCTTCAACTTCAACCCGTACAACGTCTTCCAGACGCCGTTCGAGCGCTACAACCTGTTCACCACGGCTCGCTACGAAGTGACCGACGGGATCGAGGCCTATGCCCAGGGCCTGTTCTCGAAGAACAAGGTGTCGACGGTCATCGCGCCGTCGGGCACGTTCGGCCTGAGCTTCGCCATTCCCTATGCCAATCCGTATCTGCCGGCCGGCGTTCGCGCCGCGGCCTGCACCGCGAACGGCATCGCGGATTGCGCGGCGGCGACGGGCACCTTCAACGCGACGCTGTCGCGTCGCTTCGTCGAGGGCGGCTCGCGCATCTCCGAATACACGACCCAGCTGTTCCAGCTCCGTGGCGGCCTGCGCGGCGACATCACCGAGCATCTGAGCTTCGACGTGTATGGCACCTATGGCGAGAGCGACAACAGCCAGCGCAGCACCGGCCAGGGCCTGCGTTCGCGCGTTCAGGCCGCGCTTGACGCGACCAACACGACGGCCTGCGCCAACGGCGACTCCGCCTGCGTGCCGCTCAACGTGTTCGGGCCGGCGGGTTCGATCACGCCGGCAATGTTCGCTTACCTGAATGTGCCGACGACGTCCGCGACCCAGACCTCGCTGGGCACGGTGCGTGGCGTCGTTTCCGGCGATCTGGGTATCACCAGCCCGGGCGCCAGCGAGGCGATCGGCATCGCGATCGGCGGCGAGTATCGCCGTTACACGGCGTCGACCTCGTCCGACCTGCCTCAGCAGACTCCGGACGAAGTGCTCGGTGCGGGCGCGGCGAACCCCGACTCGTTTGGGTCGTATAACGTCAAGGAAGCGTTTGCGGAGGTGATCGCGCCGTTGGTCCAGGACAAGCCGTTCTTCCATGCGCTGACACTGGAACTCGGCGCGCGCTATTCGGACTATTCGACGTCCGGCAGCAACTGGACCTGGAAGGCCGGCGGTAACTGGGAGCCGGTCAGCGGCGTCAAGTTCCGCGGTAACTACCAGCGCGCGACCCGTGCCCCGAACATCAGCGAGCTGTTCTCGCCGGTCGTCACCGGGCTCGACAACTTCGCGACCGACCCCTGCCAGGGCGCCGCGCCGGTGACCAACGCGCAGCTGCGGGCGATCTGTATCGCGCAGGGCGCGCCGGCCAGCTCGATCGGCACCATCGAGGCGGAGCCGTCGGCACAGCCGAACAACCGCACGTCCGGCAACCTCAATCTGGACGTCGAAAAGGCGACCACCTGGACCGCCGGCGTGGTTCTGCGT
>CAKTFL010000254.1 GCA_934555855.1 uncultured Sphingomonas sp.
GTCCTTGTTGCCGGACGCGTCCACGCCCTGCGCGATGTGCGCCGACTGGGGGTGGAGGTTGTTCTCGAAGCGGAACTGCTCCCAGTGGAAGCCGTCCTGCTCATAGCCGATGCGCTTCACCGTCTCGCGAACCGTGCGCTCGATCTCTTCGGTGATGCCGGGCACCCACTCGCCATTTTCGTAAACGCCCTTGCCGCGGATCTCGCCGGCCAGCACGACCTTGTTGGTGGTCGTCAGCGTTTCGCAGGCGACGCGCGCCTCCGGGTCCTTGGACAGGAACAGGTCGACGATGGAGTCGCTGATCTGGTCGGCGACCTTGTCCGGATGGCCCTCGGAAACCGACTCGGACGTGAAGATAAAGCTGGAACGCATGGGAATCCCTTCTGAAGAGGGGAAAGCCGCGGCCGTTGCCATGCCATATAAAGCTTTCCTTATATCGGCCTCTAGCGCGCCCGCCGACGCACGGCAACGGCGGCTGCGACAAGGATGATTGCCACCAGCAACGCCATCCAGTTGCCTGCCCTGGCGAACAGGGTGGGCGGCAGGGCAGGCGGGACCGGCATCTCGATCGCGCCCGCCCGGCGGTGGGGAATCGTGGCGAGCAGCCGGCCGTCCGCGGCGATCACCGCGGAAATGCCGGTCGGCGTGGCACGAACGATCGGCAGGCCCTCCTCGATCGCGCGCAACCGTGCCTGCGCCAGGTGCTGCGGCGGTCCCCAGCGGCCGAACCACGCGTCGTTGGACGGGTTGAACAACAGCGCCGGGCGATATGCGCGATCGACCACCTGGCCCGAGAAGATGATCTCGTAGCAGAGCTGTACCCCGACCGAGCCGAAGCCGGGCAGACGCAGGGTGTGCGGACCGGGGCCGGGATCGAAATCGATGTCGCCGGGCACCAGCCGGGCGAGGCCGAGCGGCTTCAGCAGCCACGGCATCGGTAGATATTCGCCATAGGGGACAAGGTGCGCCTTGTCGTAGCGGGCGTGCAGCGCGGCATCCGGCCCGACCGCCTGAACCGAATTGGTCGCGCCGGACACCTCCTCATGCTCGTTGAAGCGCAGCGGCGTCGTGCCGGTCAGCAGCAGGTCGCGCGGCCCGAGCACGCTCGCCAGCCGGCGGCGCGTTACCCAGGGATAGTGGCCGTCATAGATCCAGAGCGGGTAACCCTCCTCCAGATAGTCGCGCACCACGCCTTCCGGCCACAGCACCAGGCGCGGGCGGGGCCCCGGCCGGCCCGACCGCTGGATCAGGGCCTCAAGCACACGCTCGGCATCGTCGATGCCGCGCTCGTCCTGGCCGATATTGGGCTGGACGATACGGACCAGCGGTGCGCCGGGCGCGGCTTCGGGCGCCCGCGTCCAGGGCGCCGATGGGGCGGCGACGAGGACAACCGCCCCCGCGCCGATCGCCAGCCGATAGCGGCCTCGCGTCGCGAGCCACAGCGCACCCCCCGCCACTACGGTCAGCCCCGACAGGGCATAGGTGCCGATCCAGGCGGACAGGCGCGCAACCCCGATCATCGGCAGCCACGCGACCGCGAGCGGGTCCCAGGCATAGCCGGTGAACATCACCGCCCGCAGCCACTCCGTCGCGATCCAGGCGGCTGCGAACAGCAGGACGAAGCCGGCGTCCGGCGTTCGTTCCCTCGAATGTCCCCGCGTCTGCTCCCGAAACCGCCACGCCAGACCGGCCGCCATGGCGGGATAGACGGCGAGATAGAGCGCCAGCGCGACCGCCGCGAAATAGCCCAGCGCCGGCGGCATCTTGTCCTGGAAATCAAAGGCGTGCTGGAACCAGTTGTTGTTGACCGTGAAATGGCCCAGCCCCCAGCACCAGCCGCGCCACAGCGCCTGGCGCTGCGTCGGCGCGGCGTGGACCAGCGCGACCAGCCCGGCCAAGCCGAGCAGCAGCAACGGCCATAGCTGGAGCGGCGCAAAAGCCGTCGCAGCGATCATGCCGAGCAGCAGCGAGAGAAGGGCGGGGTAGCGGGTCATCAAGCGATCTCGTCATGCCGGGCTCGTCCCGGCATTCAGGGCGCCGCGAGCATTGGGTGGGGTATGTGCGGCACAGTGAACCCGTGGACAAGCCCGGGGTGACGGCGACTGATGGCGTGCTTATGACAGTTCCCATGACCCTGCGCCCCTTTCACCTCGCCTTTCCCGTCCACGACCTTGCGGCGGCGCGCGCCTTTTACGGTGGCGTCATGGCCTGCCCGGAAGGGCGGTCTAGCGACATCTGGATCGATTTCGACCTGTTCGGGCATCAGATCGTCGCGCATCTCGACCCGGCGGCGAAGCCGGTGGCGGTGGCGAACGAGGTGGACGGTCACCATGTCCCGGTGCCGCATTTCGGCGTGGTGCTGACGATGGACGACTGGCACGCGCTTGCCGAACGGGTCCGGGACGCGGGCGTCCCCTTCGGGATCGAGCCGCATATTCGCTTCAAGGGCGAGGTCGGTGAACAGGCGACCATGTTCTTTCGCGACCCCAGCGGCAACGCGCTGGAGTTCAAGGCGTTCGCCGACGACGCTCTTCTATTTGCCAAATAAGGATCATTGAATGGGTAACCCGATCACGCTCGACATTCCTCATCAGCTCGGCAAGGCGGGCGTGCGCCAGCGTCTGGACGGCGGCATCGGCCGGATCGGGGAGAAGATCCCCGGCGGCGCGACGGTCGACCATCGCTGGGACGGCGACACGATGCACTTCACCGTTCAGGCCATGGGCCAGGCGATCCGCAGCGAGCTGACCGTGTTCGAGGACAAGGTTCATGCCGTGGTCGACCTGCCCGCGTTCCTCGGCCTGTTCGCCGCACAGGTGAAGGCGGTAATCGAAAAGGAAGGCCCCAAGCTGCTCCGGTAAGGGGCAGCCTGTCTCCCCCTGCCTTCCGTTCGTGCTTAGCCTGTTGAAGCACTGTTCTTCTTTACTTCAAGGGGCAGGGCAGCCCTTCGACAAGCTCAGGGCGAACGGGTGAGGGTCACACGCTGACCGTCGCCATCGTGCGCCCAGCATCGCCGAAAATCCGCAGATAGCGCGCGATCTCGGCCGGATCGCCGGTCGCCTTGGCGGGGTTGTCCGACAGCTTCACGGCGGGCCGGCCGTTGGCTCGGACGACCTTGGCGACCAGCGAAATTGGCGCCAGCGCTTCCGACCCGTCGGGGTCGCAGCCGCGAAAGTCGTTGGTCAGGTTGGTGCCCCAACCAAAACTCATCCGCACCCGCCCGTGGAAATGGCGATGCACCCCCTCGATCGAATCGACGTCCATCCCGTCGGAAAAGATCAGCAGCTTGGTCGACGGATCGCGGCCCTGTCGCTGCCACCAGCGGATGATCTGCTCGCCCCCCTCGATCGGCGGGGCGCTGTCGGGCCGAAAACCGGTCCAGTCTGCTACCCAGCCGGGTGCGCCGTCCAGAAAGGCGGCGGTGCCGAACGCGTCGGGCAGCACGACCAGCAGGTTGCCCCGGTACATGCGCTGCCACTCGTCCAACACGCGATAGGGCGCAGCGGCAACCCCGGCATCGGTGTCGGCCAGCGCGGCGAGCACCATCGGCAACTCGTGCGCGTTGGTGCCGATCGCCTCCAGGTCGCTGTCCATGGCGAGCAGTACGTTCGACGTGCCGACGAAGCGCGAGCCGAGCCCCTCCTTCAGCGCCTCCACGCACCAGCGCTGCCACAGAAAGCCATGCCGCCGCCGCGTGCCGAAGTCCGAAAGGACCAGGTCGGGAATGGCGCGCAGCCGTTCCACCTTTTCCCACAGCTTCGTCTTCGCCCTGGCATAGACGATATCGAGCGCGAAGCGGCCCTTGCCCTTCAGCGCGGCGCGCGAGCGCAGCTCGTTGACGATCGCCAGCGCCGGGATCTCCCACATGGTTGTGTGGGTCCAGGGCCCGTCAAAGGTCAGGTGGTATTGCCCGTTCTCGATCGACAGCTCGTAATCGGGCAGGCGGAAATCGGCGAGCCAGGCCAAGAAGTCGGGCGCGAACATCCGCTCCTCGCCATAGAAGCTATTGCCCGCCAGCCAGATCAGCTCCTTTTTGGAAAATCGCAGCGTGCGGACATGGTCCAGCTGTTCGCGAAGTTCCCGCTCGTCGATGATCTCGGCCAGCCGCACCGATGCGGTGCGGTTGATCAGCGAAAAGGTCGCGTCCACGTCGCGATGCAGCCGCCAGATCAGCTGCACCATCAGCAGCTTGGAGAAA
>CAKTFL010000255.1 GCA_934555855.1 uncultured Sphingomonas sp.
GCTCAAGGACGCGGCCGGCCAGTCCCGCTTCGGCTACGCCTATGGCTGGCACTTCCAGGACGTGAACATCTGCCGCCAGTTCGAGCTCGAAACGGCGTGCAAGGACGGTAACTGCGTCTCCGCCCAGATCGACAAGGACGTGGCCGCTCTCCGCAACCCGCGCACCAGCCCGCATGACCGGGTGCAGGCGCTGGTGTTCCTGATCCACTTCGTAGGCGACCTGCACCAGCCACTCCATGCGGGCGAGCATGGTGACAAGGGCGGCAACGACGTGGCGGCTAGCTATGGCAGCTACGCGCCCCGCCGCTTCAACCTGCACTCGATTTGGGACGGCACGCTGGCCGAGCGCGCGATCAGCAGCGGCCCCAGCCTGGTCCGCCGCTATGCCACCGCCGAACGGGCCCGCCTTGCTGCCGGCACCGTTACCGACTGGAGCCGCGAGTCATGGCAGGTCGCACGTGAAGTGGTGTACCCGACCGCCTTCGGCCGCGACCCTTGCGCCCCGGGCACCGCTCAACCCGCCAGCGTGACCCTGGACGATGCGACGATCGCCAGACTGGTCCCGGTCGCGCGGCTGGAGGTCGAGCGGGGTGGGCTTCGCCTCGCGAAGCTGCTCGACCGCGCACTGGGCTGAACGGGCCGCCCGAACCGGGAACGCGTGCGGCGTCCCCGGTTCGATCGTCAGCTCAGGCGCCGATCACCACCGTCACGGCGCGGCGGTTCTGGGCATAGGCTTCCTCGTCGGAACCAAGCGCCAAGGGGCGTTCCTTGCCGTAGCTGAGAGTGCTGATCCGACCCGCGGCGATCCCCCGCGCGACCAGATAGTTCTTGGCCGCATTGGCGCGCCGGTCGCCGAGCGCCAGATTGTACTCGCGGGTGCCGCGCTCGTCGCAATGTCCCTCGATCGTGATCCGCACATTGGCGTTGCGGGTCAGCCATTCGATCTGACTGTCCAGGATGCCGCGCGCGGTCGCGTCGATGTCATAGGCGTCGAGCCCGAAATTCACGGTGTTGGACGACACCGAGCGCCGGAAGTCGGCGTCCGACCCGGGCACGATCCCGCCGGCATCGCCGGTTGCACCGGACGGCGGCACCTCGCTTGCGGTCTGGGCGGGGGCGGGCGGCAGCACCTCCGGCCGTTTCTTGGCACAGCCCGCCAGCGCGATCAGCGCGGTCGCGGCCAGAAGGGTTGAATGAAGCTTCGCCATGGTCGTCTCCCGTTTCATCTCGTTCCGTTCATGCGCTCATGAACGACGTTACGGCCTGAGCGGTCCCCAGGCCGGGTCCGATCCGTCGAGCGGAGTCGGGATCTTGCGTTCCACGTTGCCGGTCAGGTCCACCATCCACAAGTCTGCCTTGCCCTGCGAACCGCGCCCCGCACGATAAAAGGTGATGACGCGGCCGTTGGGCGACCAGCTCGGCCCTTCGTCCTGCCACGCATTGGTCAGCAGCCGCTCGCTGCCGCCAGACGGGCTCATCACCCCGATCCTGAACGCGCCCGCGATCTTGGTGAACGCGATCTGGTCGCCGCGCGGGCTCCAGACCGGGGTAGCATAGCGTCCGCCGCCGAAGCTGATCCGCTGCTGGTTCGATCCGTCGGCGTTCATCAGATAGATCTGCTGGCCGCCCGACCGATCGCTTTCGAACACGATCCTCGATCCGTCCGGCGAATAGCTGCCCCCGGTGTCGATGCCAGGCGAGTTGGTCAGCCGTTGCGGGGCTCCGCCGCCGCTGGACACGCGATAGATATCGGTGTTGCCGCCGGTCGCCATGGAGAACAGGATGAAGCGCCCGTCCGGCGAGAAGCGCGGTGCAAAGGTCGTCGCGACGTTCTGCACCACCAGCCGCTGCCGTCCCGACCCGATGTCATAGACATAGATGGACGGCACCCGGCCGACATAGCTCATGTACACGATCGACTGCTGGTTGGGGGCGAAGCGGGGTGTCAGCACGATCGACTGGCCGTTGGTCAGGAAGCGGTGGTTGGCGCCGTCCTGGTCCATGATCGCCAACCGCTTGATCCGCTTGGCCTTTGGGCCGGTCTCGCTGACATAGACGACGCGGCTATCGAAATACGGCCCCTCGCCGGTCAGCCGAGTATAGACCGAATCGGCACATTTGTGCGCGGCGCGCCGCCACTCCGCCGGCGGCACCACGAAACCCTGGCGCGCCAGCTCCGCCCGCGACGCGACGTCGTACAGGTAGCAGCCGACCGTCAGCGTGCCGTCGCCGTTCGCGCGGACATAGCCCTGGACCAGCGCCTGTGCGCCGGTGCCCGTCCAGTAATCATAGGCGGGGGCAGTCACCTCCGGCACAACCACCGTCCTCAGCTGCGCGGGCGGCAGCGGCGTGAACAGGCCGGAGTTACGCAGATCGTTGGCGATGATCTCCGACAGCTGCCTGCCGAGCGCGTCGGTAGAGCCCGCCTGCGTATCCGTGACCGCCGGCGTCGGCATGATGGGGATCGCGATCGGGGTGGGCGAACTCGTGCCCCCCTCCACGTCGACCACCAGCCCGCCGGCTTGATCGCCTGTCGGCGCCTGACCCGCCTGCTGCCCCGCCTGTGGCGGGGAAGCGGCCGCCGGCGCCGGGTCCGTCTGCTGCGACAGCGCCGGGCCGCTGCCCGCGAGAAGCAGCGCCAGGGCCGGAAGGACGAGGGATGCGCGTATCATCGTAAGGGGTCCTCAGCCGGGAAGCTTGTAGCGGAGATTGAAATTGCTCCAGCCATTCTGAACGTCATACAACTCGGCCGGCAAGCCGGTCAGCGGCGAACATCCGACGAAGGTCGCAACCGCCAGGTCGTCGACCCGGTCGACATAGCGGCGGTTCTCGTCATCAACGCCTGCATGTCCCGTCACCGTCGGCCGCGCGGCAAGGCTGCCGTCGCGCTTCAGGCGCAGGTTGATCGTCACCCGGATGCGCTCGGCCCCCGGCCCCGGTGTCACCTGGCGATTGGCGCAGGGCTGGACCTGGCGGATGATCGCGGAGGCGATGTTGGCCGCCTGTTGCGCGCCCATCTTCGCAGCCGGGGCAGCGTCGGCGTTGGTGCTCCTGCTCGGCTGGTCGGACAGACCCTTCAGGAAGTCGTCGCCGAGCCGGCTGCCACGCGGGCGGCTCGCCGTCGCGGTCGCGCTTGTGCCCGTGCCCGGCTTCGCGGCGGGGCGCGCGGGCTTGGCGGGGGCGGGCTTGGCGGGCGTGGCCTTGGCGGGCGCAGGGTTGGCCTGGGAGGGCCTGGCAGCAGGTGCGGGTTTCGCCGGAGCCGGTTTGGCAGGGGTGGGCTTTGCAGGCGTGGGCTTGGCCGGAGCCGGCTTTTCGGGCGCTGGCTTGGGCTTCGGCTGCGGCTTGGGGGTGGGGACCGGCTTGGGCACCGGTTGCGGCTTGGCCGGGGTCGGCTTGGCCGGGGTCGGCTTCGGTGGTGCCGGCTGCGGCGGCGCCGGTTGAGGGGGTTGCGGCTTGGGTTGCGGCGGCGCGGGTTCGGGCTCGGCCGCAGGCGCCGCGGCCTCTTCGGGCGGTCCCTGTTCCGGCGCGACCGACTGGACCGCCTCGGCCGGGGCGGGAGAGGTCGACTCCAGTGCCACCTCCTTGACCAGGCTGACGTCGATCGGCTGCTGCTTCAGCTTGGTCGGATTGGGGGTCGCCAGGAACCCGACCGACAACAGCCCGAACAGGACAAGGTGCCCGGCGGCCGCAACGGCAAGCCCGATACGTTCATTACGCTCCATCAGCGCTGGCCGTCCGCTCCCGCGCCCTCGACCGTGACCAGCGCTACACGGTTGAGCCCGGCGCGGTTCAGCTCGCCCATGACGCCCATGACGCGACCGTAATTCTGCGTGCGGTCGGCGCGCAGGAAAATCTGCGGCGGCTCGCCTCCCGACGGCGCCTTGGACGCGATCGCGTCCAGCTTGCCGGGCAGGTCGGCCTCGCTGACCTCATCCTGGTCAATGAAGATCCGGCCCTGCTCGTCAATCGAAACCTGCACCGGCTCCTTTTCCTGGTCCAGCGCCTTGGCACGGCTGTCGGGAAGGTTCACCGGCACGCCCGCGGTCAGCAGCGGCGCCGTCACCATGAAGATGATCAGCAGCACCAGCATCACGTCCACCAGCGGCGTGACGTTGATCTCCGCCACCGGCGCCCGCCGGCCTCGTCCGGCGCGGGAGGGCAGGTTCGCCGCCACGGCTCAGCGGCTCCCGTCCA
>CAKTFL010000256.1 GCA_934555855.1 uncultured Sphingomonas sp.
TGCGATCCGCCTGGTATCGACCGCGCTGGAGGCGGACGACCTGCTCCGCGCGGTCGGAACGCAGCTCGGCGTCGCGACGCACGGGCTGGCCAAGGCAGACCTGCTGTTCGCGATCGAGCGCGGGCTTCACGCTGTCGCACGGAGCGGCCGGCGGACGCTGCTGGTGGTGGACGAGGCGCAGGCCCTGTCCGTGTCGGCGGTGGAGGAGCTGCGGATGCTTTCCAACTTCCAGGCCGGCGGGCACGCCATGATCCAGACCATCCTGCTCGGCCAGCCCGAGTTTCGCGACCGGCTTTACGGCGCCGAGCATCTGGAACAGCTTCGTCAGCGCGTGATCGCCATGCATCATCTCGACCCGATGGAGCGGAGCGAGATCGCCGACTATGTCGCACATCGCCTCGCAAAGGTGGGCTGGCAGGGAAAGCCCGACTTCACGCCCGACGCCTTCGCCGCGCTGCATCGGGTCACCGGCGGGGTGCCGCGCCAGGTCAACCAGGTGGCGAACCGGGTGATGCTCCAGGCGGCGATCGTCGGAATCGACCTGATCGACCACGCGATCATCGACGCGGTGGTGGCTGACATGCAGGCGGACCTGCCCAGGCAGAGCGCGCCTGTTGCGGTCGTGCTGCCCGAGGCTGTGCCGGTTGCCGAAACCTCCCCGTCGCTCGATCCCGCCGGCGTCGCCCGCCTCGCTGAGCTTGAGCAGCGGTTGGACGAGCAGGACGCGGCGCTGCGCCGCGTGCTGACATTGCTGGTCGACTGGGTCGAGGGGGATGCCGCGCGTCCGAGCTTCGGCGAGGCGGCCTGAGGCGGTCGCCATGCTCAACGGTATGTCCGTGGACGTGGAGGAATGGTTCCAGGTCGGCGCGTTCGAGCACGTGATCGACAAGGCCGACTGGCCCGCGCTGGAAAGCCGGGTGGAGGCGAATACCGACGCGGTGCTCGACCTGTTCGCCGGGGCGGGGGTGAGTGCGACCTTCTTCACGCTCGGCTGGGTGGCGCATCGGCATCCCGCGCTGATCCGTCGTATCCTTGCGGCCGGCCACGAGATTGCGAGCCATGGCTGGGATCATCGCCGCGTCTTCACCATGGACGCAGCCGGGTTTCGCGCCGACCTCGCCCGTGCCCGCGCGGCGCTCGAGCATGCGGGCGGAGTGGCCGTGTCCGGCTATCGCGCGCCGAGCTTCTCCATCGATACCCGCACGCCTTGGGCTCATGCCGAGCTGGCGGAGGCGGGCTATCGCTATTCCTCCTCGATCGCGCCGATCGCGCACGATCATTATGGCTGGGCGGAAGCACCGCGTTTCGCCCACCGGCCATTGCCCGATGCGGACCTGATCGAGCTGCCGGTGACCGTCGCGTCGCTCGGTCCGAAGCGGATCATGGCAGGCGGCGGCTTCTTTCGCCTGTTGCCGGCCGCCGTGACCGATCACGCCGTGCGCCGCGTCAATAGCGAGCGCCAGCCGGCGATGTTCTACTTCCACCCGTGGGAGATCGATCCCGGCCAGCCGCGTGTCTCGCGCGCGCCGCTGCGATCGCGTTTGCGCCACTATAGCAGGCTTGGTGCGATGCGGGGCAAGCTTGCAGGGTTGCTGTCGCGCCATGACTGGCGGCGAGTGGACCGCATTGTGGCGGAGATCGCCGCGTGACGGTCACGGAGGCGAACCTTACCGATCCGCGTGATTGCGCCCGGATCACGTCGTTCGTGGCAGGGACGCCCGGATCGACGCCCTTCCACCTCCCGGGTTGGAGCGCCGCCGTCGCGCGCGCCACCGGCAACCGCGCCCGCTACCTTGTCGCAGAGCGAACGGACGGGACGCTGCTCGGCGTCCTGCCGCTGACGGAAATGCGATCGGCACTGTTCGGCCGGGCGCTGGTCTCCACCGGCTTCGGCGTCGATGGCGGCGTGCTGGGCGGGGCGGCTGGGGATCTGGCTGACGCGGCCTGGCAGCTTTCGCAGCGGCTGGGCCGTTCCGAGGTCGAGCTGCGCGGCGGCGTGCTCCCGGACGGCTGGACGGTGGACGACACGAGCTATCTCGGCTTCAGCCGTTCGCTCGCGGTCAATGAGGCAAGCGAACTCGCCGCGATCCCGCGCAAGCAGCGCGCTGAGGTGCGCCGCGCACTTGGGCTGGACCTTGAGGCAGTCGTCGGGCGCGATCTGGCCGAACATCACCGCGTCTACGCCGAATCCGTCCGCAATCTCGGCACGCCCGTCTTCCCCGCGCGGCTGTTCCGCGAGGTGGCGGGCGCGATCGACAGTGACGTGCTGACCGTGCGGCATCGCGGCCGGCCGGTCGCTTCTGTACTGAGCCTGTACTGGCAGGGAACGGTTTATCCCTATTGGGGCGGCGGCACGGTGGCGGCGCGCGACCTGCGCGCGAATGATCGCATGTACTTCGCGCTGATGAACCATGCGCGGGAGCGTGGCTGCACCCACTTCGACTTCGGCCGGTCGAAGACGGGAACCGGAGCGGCGGCGTTCAAGAAGAACTGGGGGTTCGTGCCGATGCCCCGCCGTTATGCAAGGCGCAGCGCCGGTCCGGCACGCGAGGTCAATCCGCTCAACCCCAAATTCACTCTGATGGTCAGGAGCTGGAAGAAGCTGCCGCTGCCGGTGGCGAATATGCTCGGCCCGTGGATCGCGCGTGGCCTGGGCTGATGGACGTCCTGTTCCTGGCGCATCGCGCCCCGTTCCCGCCAGACCGGGGCGACCGCATCCGCAGCTATCACGTCCTCAAGCACCTTGCGGCCCGGGCACGCGTCCACCTCGTAGCGTTCGTAGACGAGGCGGCTGAGGCGGAGCCTGCGCCCGAGCTGGTCGGGCTGACCGCGACCTGCACGCTGGTACACCGGCGCAAGGGACACGCGCGCGCGTTGCTGGAGGCGCTGGCGACCGGACGGCCGGTGTCGCTGACCGCCTTTGCCGACGCGGCGCTGACGGCGGCGATCTCTCGCGTACTGACCATCCAGCAGATCGATGCCGTTTACGCCTTTTCCGGTCAGATGGCGCAGTATCTACCGGAAGGCGGTCCTGGCGTGACGATGGACTTTGTCGATGTCGACTCGGCCAAGTTCGCCGACCTCGCCAGGCGAGCACGGCCGCCGCTGCAATGGCTGTACCGGCGCGAGGCACGGCTGCTCGGTGCGTTCGAGCGCGACATCGCCGAGCGCGTTGATGCCAGCCTGTTCGTCAGCCGGGCCGAAGCGGAGCTGTTTCGCGACGGCGGCGGGCAGGGGCGGATCGAGGCAATCGAGAACGGCATCGACGCCCGGTTCTTCAACCCGGCGGGATGGGATGCGCCAGCCGGGTCGGACATCGTCTTCACCGGGCAGATGGATTATGCGCCCAATATCGAGGCGGTGACTTGGTTCGCGCGGGCGGTGCTGCCGCTGGTCCGCATCGGCCATCCGGCGGCTCGATTCCTGATCGTCGGCCGCGCGCCGACCCCTGCCGTGTCCACGCTCGCTGCCGAGCCGGGGGTGGTCGTGACCGGCGCCGTCCCGGACACGCGGCCCTGGCTCGCCGGCGCGGCGGTGGTGGCTGCGCCAGTACACCTTGCGCGGGGAGTGCAGAACAAGGTGCTGGAAGCGATGGCCATGGCCCGGCCCGTGGTGGCGACCATCGACGCCGCTCGGGGGATCGACCATGCCGGAACGATCCGCATCGCTGACGGAGCCGAAGCCTTCGCCGCGGCCGCGGCGGCGCTGCTGGCCGATCGCGTTGCGGGCGATGCGCTGGGCCGCGCCGCGCGGGCGGAAGTGGTCGCGCGCTACGACTGGGGCAGCCGGCTGGCGGCACTCGACCGGCTTGTCGGTCTGTCCTCGTGACGCTCGCCCTCCCGAGGGGGACGGTTGATCGCTCCGCAACCGCCTGGACCCGTCACCTGATCGCATTAAGCAGCGTCTGGGCAGCGCTGCTGCTGCTGTTCCGCCGTGACGTTGCCGATATGATCGGTATCTGGTGGACGAGTTCGACCTTCGGCCATTGCCTGCTGATCGCGCCGATCATCGGGTGGCTGGTCTGGCAACGCCGGCCCGAGCTGTCCGGGCTTCATCCTGTCGCCTGGTGGCCCGGACTGGCGGCGGTAGCGATCGGCGGTTTCGGGTGGCTGACGGGCGATGCCGCTGCGGTCGCGTTCGCGCGGCAATCCGGGTTGGTGCTGATGCTGGCGGGCGCCGTG
>CAKTFL010000257.1 GCA_934555855.1 uncultured Sphingomonas sp.
CGTCCTCGCGACGGAGCAGCCGCCGAAGCACCTCGCGCTTCTTGAAGGGCTGAGAGGGTGAAGGCACCAGCCGCTGAGTGATGTTGATGTTGGTCGAGGCCGGGCGAGCAACCTCGATCGTCTTGGGGTTGCTCAGGAACTTGTCCGCCAGCTTCTTGATGGGCGGCGGCATGGTCGCTGAGAAGAGCAGGGTCTGGCGGTTGGCCGGCAGCTTAGTGCAGATTTCCTCGATGTCGGGGATGAACCCCATGTCGAGCATCCGGTCCGCCTCGTCGATCACGAGCAGCGAACAGCCAGTGAGCAGGATATTTCCCCGCCCGAACAGGTCCATCAGCCGGCCTGGCGTCGCGATCAGGACGTCCACACCCTTCTCCAGCGCCTTGATCTGGTCGCCCATCGACACGCCGCCGATCAGCAGCGCCATCGAAAGCTTGTGGTTCTTGCCGTACTTCTCGAAATTTTCGGCGACCTGAGCGGCCAGCTCTCGCGTCGGTTCCAGGATCAGGCTGCGCGGCATCCGCGCGCGGCTGCGGCCATGGGCGAGGATGTCGATCATCGGCAGCACGAAGCTCGCCGTCTTGCCCGTACCGGTCTGGGCGATGCCGATCATGTCGCGCATCATCAGGACAGGCGGGATCGCGCTCGCCTGGATCGGAGTCGGCTCGGTATAGCCGGCGTCCGTTACCGCGGCGAGAAGTTCGGGGGAAAGGCCGAGATCGGCAAAGCTCATCGAGTTGTCCGGAAAAGAAGCGCGGGCACACGCTCGCGCACCGGCGTCCCGCCGCTTGCCCAAACCCAAGCGAAAGTCAAGAATTCAGCGTTTCGCCTTCTCGGGCTTGAGCGTCTTGAACTTGGTGATCGGGCAGGTCGCGCCCGACCTGGCGCGAATCGAATCCCGATCCGCGCAGACCTTTCCGTCCGGCGCCGGCCTGAGGTAAAAGCCCGAGTAGAAGTCGAGGGGGCGACAGTTCCCCTCCAGTTTGGCGCGTAACCGCTGGCCGCCGATCATGACCAGATCGACCGCGTCAGGCTGCGTGACCAGCGCGCCCGCCATTTCGCCCGCGGAGACGCATTTCGGCCCTCCCTTTTCCTTCCATTTCGTCGGTACGGGCAGGGGGGCACGCCTGTCGGGCAGGCGGGGCACGCGAACGATCACACGCTGCCTAATGGTGAGCTGCGCCAGCTCCACGCCTGTCCGGCGGTCCGTCGGACCGGCCATGGCCGGCACCGTCGGCGCGATCAGCAGAAGAGAGAGCATCGGGCGAATGATCATGACACGGCGCGCCTGAATAGGCCGGGTCGTTGAACGGGTGATGAACTCTGACTAGGTCACGCGCATGACTCCTGCTCAGGCATCCCTGCTCGACGTTCTCCGTCCGGTGCTGGGCGACAAGGGTGTGGTGACCGACAGGTCCCTGATTGAGCCATGGCTGGTAGACTGGCGCCGGCGCTTCCATGGCACGTCCCCGGCCATCATCGCCCCGGACACGCGCGAGGGCGTGGCGGCGGCGGTCAGCGCCGCCGCCGCCCATGGGGTGCCGCTGGTCCCGCAAGGCGGCAACAGCTCGATGGTCGGGGGCGCGACGCCGCCGGCGGACGGATCGGCGCTGATTCTGTCGCTGCGCCGCCTCAGCCGAGTTCGCAGCCTTGATGCCGGGGCAGGGCTGGTCGTGGCGGAGGCAGGGGTGATCCTGGCCGACGTTCATGCGGCTGCGGCTGCGGCCGGGCGCCGCTTTCCGCTGACCTTGGGCGCGCGCGGCAATGCCACGATCGGTGGCCTGGTATCCACCAATGCGGGGGGTACGCAGGTGCTGCGCTTCGGCACCATGCGCAGCCTGGTGGCGGGCGTTGAAGCGGTGCTCGCCGACGGATCGATCCATGACGGGCTGGCATCGCTGAAGAAGGACAACCGCGGTTATGATCTCGACCAGCTGCTGATCGGCGCGGAAGGAACCCTGGGAATTGTCACAGCCGCTTCGCTGCGGCTGGTGCCGGCGATCGCCGCGCGCGGGGTAGCATGGGCAGGCGTTGGCAGTCCGGATGCCGGGCTGGCGCTGCTGCGGCGGCTGGAGGCGTCGACCTCCACGATCGAGAGTTTCGAGATATTGCCCGCCGAATCGCTGGCGGCTGTGCTCGCGCATTTGCCCGGCGCCCGTTCGCCCCTCGCCGGAGAGCATCGCTGGCACCTGTTGATCGAGGCGGTAGCGACCGACCCCGACGCAGAGCCCCCGGCCGGGTTGCTCGAACGCCTGCTCGGCGCCGCGCTGGACGCCGGCCTGATCGAGGACGCGACCGTTGCAGCGAGCGAAACGCAGGCCGAATCCTTCTGGCGCCTGCGTGACTCGCTGTCGGACGCGGAGCGTGCCACCGGCCCCGCCGTTCAGCACGACATCGCCGTGCCGGTGGATGCCATGCCCCGCTTCATGACGGAGGCGGCCGCGACCGTCGAGGCACGCTTTCCTGGCACCCATGCCAGCGGCTTCGGCCATCTGGGCGACGGCAACATCCATTTCCACGTCCGCGCACCCGCCGGGGCCGATCGGACCCGGTGGCAGGCGGAGGAGGGGCCTCCCATCACGCGTTTCGTCCACGACCTCGTGGTCGCGGCGGGCGGCACCATCTCGGCCGAGCATGGCATCGGCCAGATGAAGCTGGCCGAGCTTGAGCGGGTGTCCTCGCCCGGTCGCATCGCCGCGCTTCGCGCGATCAAGGCGGCGCTGGATCCCGCTGGGCTGCTCAATCCCGGCAAGCTCGTGGCGCTTGCGCCTGCTCCGCCCACGCCATAGGACCCGGCGGCATCGGGCGGGGGTCCGCCAGCAGGATTGACGGAGTTCATCATGGCCAGTGCGCCGCAGCAGCAGTCGCTTCCCTTGTTCTACAACGGCCTGGAGCCGCTTTCGAGCGAGGTTCATGCCAATTACCGGATTCAGCCGCAGGACACGGCGCCGTTCCTGGTCGGTCAGCACGCAATCCCCGTGACCGTGGACGAGTTTCCCATGGTGCAGCGGTTCATGCCGATCGTGTTCTCGGCGGGTGATGAGGCGGTGCCGCTCGCGCTGATGGGCCTGAACGAGGGCGTCAACGTTTTCGTCGGGGACGACGGCCGGCTGGTCGAAAGCAATTTCTACGTTCCGGCTTATGTGCGCCGCTATCCGTACATGCTCGCCCGGCTGCGCCCCGACGCACAGGAACTGTCGCTGTGCTTCGACCCGACCGCGCCCTCTATCGGCGCGTTCGACGAGGGCGAGGCGCTGTTCGAGAACGGTCAGCCGACCGAGACCACCCGGAACATCCTGGCCTTTGCCGAAAGCTTCGAGCAGGCGGGCGCGCGCACCCAGCAGTTCATGGCCGAAGTGCGCGAATTAGGCCTGCTGATGGATGGCGAGATGTCGATCCAGCCGGAAGGGGCGGAGCAGCCCTTCGTGTATCGCGGCTTCCAGATGATCAACGAGGAAAAGCTGAACGACCTGCGCGGCGACCAGCTGCGTAAGATGATGAAGTCGGGCATGTTGCCGCTCCTTCACGCGCACCTGTTCTCGCTTGGGCTGATGCGGGACGTGTTCGGCCGGCAGATCCAGCAGGACAAGGTTCCCCAGCCGCAGCTCGGCTGACCCTTAAGCTGGGAATGATTGGGGGTCGGTCGGGATTTTCTGGGCCGGCCCTTGAACTTATCCGCAGATCATCCATTTATGCACTGTACGGCTTCGTGTTCCCCCCTTTCGCGAGGTCGTACGACACGTCCTTGGACGTGTCTCCTCCCTGAACCTTGGCCACTCCGTGCTTTACGCACGGGGTGGTTTTTTTATTCGGCGGCAAGGGATAGCTGATCGGTCAGAGCCTCGTCCGCCAATGCCGTCACGATCCTGCGCACCAGCGCGGCGGTGCGGGTGACGCCCGGCCCCGGGCCGTCCAGGCGCGCGTCCAGGTACAGGCTGCGGTCCAGTTCCAGCTGGATCGCATGAAGGCCCCTCGACGGGGCGCCGTGCCGCTCCAGGATATGCGCCCCGGCATAAGGCGCATTGAGCGCAACCTTCAGCCCCGCCCGGCCCCCCTCCGCTTCCGCGCGCATGACCAGTCGCGGGGCGGCTGTGCGGCCGAATCGATCACCCAGCACGACCTGAGCTGCGCCTGCCCCGAGCGATGGCATGGAATGAAGGTCGAGCAACACTGCCAC
>CAKTFL010000258.1 GCA_934555855.1 uncultured Sphingomonas sp.
ATCCGGAGCAGAACGCGAAGTTCAACGACCATTACCTCGAGATCGACATCGATCTGTCGGACGTGATGTTCGTCTGCACCGCGAATACGCTGAACCTCCCGCAGCCGCTGCTCGATCGGATGGAGATCATCCGGCTGGAAGGGTATACGGAGGACGAGAAGGTCGAGATCGCCGAGCGGCACCTCATTGCCAAGCAGATCGAGGCGCACGGCCTGAAGGACGGCGAGTTCACGCTGACCATCGAAGGCCTGCGCGCGCTGATCCAGCGCTACACCCGCGAGGCGGGCGTCCGTACGCTGGAGCGTGAGATCGCCAAGCTCGCCCGCAAGGCGCTGCGCCAGATCCTGGAGGGCAAGGCGACCAGCGTCACGATCACCCCGGAGAACCTCCACGAGTTCGCCGGCGTGCAGAAGTATCGCCACGGCCTGTCGGAGACCGAGAACCAGATCGGGGCGGTCACCGGCCGCGCCTGGACTGAGGTCGGCGGCGAGCTGCTGACGATCGAAAGTGTGACGGTGCCGGGCAAGGGCGGCGCCAAGGTTACCGGCAAGCTGGGCGACGTGATGAAGGAGTCGATCGAGACCGCCTTCTCCTTCGTGAAGGCGCGGGCGCCGAGCTATGGCATCAAGCCCAGCCTGTTCAACCGCAAGGATGTCCACATCCACCTGCCCGAAGGCGCGACGCCCAAGGACGGGCCATCGGCGGGCATCGGCATGGTCACCTCCATCGTTTCCACCCTGACGGGCATCCCGATCCGCAAGGAAGTGGCGATGACCGGCGAGGTCACGCTGCGTGGCCGTGTGCTGCCGATCGGCGGGCTGAAGGAAAAGCTGCTCGCGGCATTGCGTGGCGGCATCGAGACGGTGCTGATCCCGCAGGAGAACGAGAAGGATCTGGCCGACATTCCCGCCAATGTGAAGCAGGGCCTGACCATCGTGCCGGTCACCCATGTTGACGAAGTGCTGCGACTCGCCCTGACCGAGCCGCTTGAGGCGATCGACTGGACCGATGCGGACGAGCTTGCCGCCTTCCCGCCAACGCCCATTGCCCCCGCAGGTGGCGAGTTGCACCACTGATCGTGATCCCGGGCGAGGGCTGTTGACTCATATCGGCGCCCTCGCCTTACTGCTGGGCTCTTTCTGTGGCGCGAGTCTCCGGCTAATGCGCGCGCGTTCCAATTGGGGGTTTTGATGAACAAGCAGGAGCTGATCGCCACGGTAGCCGACACGTCGGGCCTGACCAAGGGTGATGCGGTTAAGGCGGTCGAGGCGGTATTCGATGCGATTTCGGTAGCGCTGAAGAAGGGTGATGAAGTGCGACTGGTCGGCTTCGGCACGTTCTCGGTGTCCAAGCGCAAGGCGTCGAGCGGCCGCAACCCGCGCACGGGCGAGCCGATGACGATCAAGGCGTCGAGCCAGCCGAAGTTCAAGGCCGGCAAGGTGCTGAAAGACTCGGTCAACGTCTGACCCGCTTCGCGGACTGGCAATGTCTGACCCGCATCGCGGGTCGGCAACACCCGACCGACAATACGGGCTGGACAGGCGCCGCGCCGCCGCCTAAAGGCCCGCTTCCGATTTCAGATCGGGCGCGTAGCTCAGCGGTAGAGCACACCCTTCACACGGGTGGGGTCACAGGTTCAATCCCTGTCGCGCCCACCATGACAAGGCCCGTTGCCCGGCGGCAGCGGGCCTTTTTGGTGTCTCTGGGGATCGGCAGGACGGCAGGCACGTTCGTCACGCATCCAATATGGCGAACCGGAAAGGACCGTCCATGGCTGCCGACGCCGATACCTCCGCCATTTCCGACTCGGACACCACCGCCCTGTCTGTCGTGCTGCCCCGCTTCGGCGGTCCGGACACGCTGTCCGTCGAGCGGTTGCCCATCCCGCAGCCTCAGGACGACGAGGTGCTGGTCCGTGTGCGCGCGGCGAGCGTCAATCCGGTTGATTACAAGACCGCGCAGGGCAAGTTGCCGATGGTGAAGGAGCAGGACCTGCCGAAGATTCTCGGCCGCGACCTGGCGGGCACGGTCGAGGCAATGGGCACCCGAGCGCACTATATGGTGCGGCACGGCGACCGCGTGATGGCGCATATTGGCTTCGACCGCGGCGCGCAGAGCGAGTTCGTGGTCGCAAAGGCGGTGGAGTTCGTCGCCATTCCGGAGGGCATCGATTTTGTCGAGGCGGCCGGTGCGGGGCTCGCTGCTATGACCGCCTGGCAGGGTCTGTTCGATCATGGCGACCTCAAGGCGGGCCAGACGGTGCTGATCCACGGTGCCGCCGGTGGGGTAGGGCATCTGGCGGTGCAGCTTGCCAAGTGGAAGGGCGCGACGGTGCTTGCCACGGCGTCCGAGAAGGACCTGGACTTCCTTCGCTCGATCGGCGCCGATCGAGCGATCGACTACAAGGCCGAGCGGTTCGAGGATGTCGCGAGGGACGTCGACATGGTCTTGGACCTGATCGGTGGAGAGACGGGAGAGCGCTCGCTGGCCGTGCTGCGCGACGGCGGCATCCTGGTCTCCACGCTCCAGCCGCCATCCGACGGCAAGAAGCAGGGGCGCGATGTCCGGATCGCGCCGCGCTACATGGCCGAGCCAAATGCGGCCAGCCTCGGCCAGATCGCCGACCTGATGGCGGCCGGGACGCTGAAGGTCACGGTCGATCGCACCTATCCCATCCAGGATGCGGCCACTGCGTATCGAGCGCAGGAGGAGGACCATCCGCGCGGAAAGATCGTGCTGACGCTCGACTAGATAGATCTCAGAGGGCTGGCCGTCTCAGCGGTCTATTCGGCCAGCCTGGGCTTGGCGCTTCGGACCACCGCCACGGTTCCCGCCAACATCAGTGCATCCTCCACGAACCCGGTCGGCACCTGGCCATAGCGCTGCATGGCGCGCATCCGCGCGGCAAAGGTCAGATAGGCCGCACCGACCGCGCCTGCCGCACCGAGCAGGCCGGCCGCGACCCGCCGATCTCTCGGCGCCAGCGCCATGCCCGCCACCGCTCCCGTGACCAGTCGGCCGGCAATGCCCGGAGCGATGATCCGATCAGGCGCCTTCGACCATTTGTCTCCCGCGATTTCACTTGCGGCGAACGTGGCCAGGCCGACCGCGACCAGCGGGTGGTCCAGAAGGGCCGGGGCGCCATTGTCCGCCGGTAGCTCGCGCCGCCAAGCGGCCGCGCTGACCGCCGCGAGCGGGGTGACGGAACGCATTCCGGCGAGGGCGCCGACCAGCAGCGAACGGATCATCGGCTTCACCCCAAATTGGCGGCACGACAACGATCAGGTCCCGTTTCGGCTCCCTGTCACACCATTGTCACGTGTGTGTCATCGTTGAGTCGCGCAACTCCCATGTAGTCGTCACACGCGGGGCCTAGCGGCTCCTTCGGGTCGGCGCTGGGGGAGCATCTGGGTCGATCAGCAACCCGGGGCGAGGCCTCGACCAGATACGGATCCACAGGGAGTTTTAGGCAATGGCGATCTTCAAGCGTAACGCGAAGCGTCTCATGATCAGCACCGCTTGCGCGGCGCTCGCGGGATGCGGCGGCGCGGACAATGTCGCTTCGCCGGGCGCAGGTACGGTCGTCATCAACCCGCCGGCACCTGCGCCGACCCCCGCGCCAACCCCCGGGCCGGCCAACATCACCGCGGCGCAGTTTGCGTCGACCGCGGGTGCAGGCGGCGCGGCCGGCATCACGATCACTGCCGACGAGCAGCTCGCCATCGTCAACACCGGCACGAACAACAATGTGAACGGCGTTAGCTCGACGCTGAACGGTCTGGCCCCGACCAGCGTGACGTCGCTGACCACGGCGACCGATCCGTCGACGATCAACAGCTTCTTCACCAGGACCAACTATGTCGGCGCGCTGGCCGGGCCGGGCGACACGGCTTTCCAGGGCTGGACCTGCAACTCCACCTCGGCCGAGTTCGGCGGTTCGGGCGCGCGCTGCACGGCGGTGCCGGCGGTCGGATCGGGTGGTGCGACCGCAGCGTGCCCGACCGGCACCACTGACGATGGCATCCTCATGAACGGCACGACCAGCACGGGCTTCCGCGCTTGCCGCCTGCCGACGCTCATCACCACCAGCCTGACCCTGCCGAAGATCCCCGGCGTCTTCTACCGCCTGCGCGGACAGACCGAGGTCGGCACGGACGTGCAG
>CAKTFL010000259.1 GCA_934555855.1 uncultured Sphingomonas sp.
GCGGTCCAGTCCCGCATGTTTGGCTTCAAGAGCAGTGTGATGCGTCGTCTGCATGGTCGTATTCTCCAGCATTCGATTTTTCGGGGGGATCAATAAACGATCGCATCACCCGAAAGTCCCGCCGGTTGCGACGAATCCGGCTTAATGAAGCGACGAATGGCAACGACCTGCTTGGGGCGTGGGCGGCGCTGCGCTAGTCGCGGCGGAGACAGGCTGGGGGCGACATGGACGACGCGCAATTGACGGCACGACTGGACGTGCTGAGGGTGGAGCATCGGGATCTCGACGCAGCGATCGGAGCCCTCGCAAATGGCGGAGTGCCCGACCAGCTGCGCCTTGCCCGCCTGAAGAAACGCAAGTTGCGGCTGCGCGACGAGATTTCCGCGATCGAGGATCAGTTGATCCCCGATATCATCGCCTGACCGTGACGTTGGCGATGAAGACGCAAGGCAGGGCTGGGCAGCAGCGCCCGCGCGTGGCACGTGCGCGGACATGATCTCAGGCTCCGACGGCTCGCGATTGCATCGGCGATTGATCGATGCCCTTTATGTGGAGGCGATGCTGCTGGCCGATGAGGCGCGCAGCTATTTCGATGAAGCGGGCCGGACAGAACGGGAGGCGCTTGGCCCGCTCGCTCGTGTAGGATTCTCCTGCGAATCGCTGAAGGTCACGACCCGGCTCATGCATGTCATAGCGTGGCTGCTGACCCAGCGAGCCGTCCAGGATGGCGAATTGCGGCCCAGCGAAGCGCGCCATCCTTCTCGCCTGCTCGGAGAGGCGCCCCCGAGCGACGCGGGCGTGCTCGCGACCTTGCCGGACCGGGCCAGGGCGCTGGTCGCCAGCAGCGCGGACCTGCACCGCCGTGTCGCATTGCTCGACACGGCTGAAGGCGCAGCGGCGACGCGCAGTCCCGCCCGTTCGATGCAGGAACGTCTGGCGCGGGCCTTTTGAATGCCGACGACGATATGGCCGGTCCCCGGGCATTACGTCGCTCGCCGTGCAAGGCTGGTGAGCAATCTCGTGGCAGCCGGCGATGCGATCGGTTAGGCAAGCAGTGTTACCTCATCCAAGGGCCGTCCATGAAGAACGCCGCATTCGCCGTCCTGCTGCTATCCGCGTCCACGCCCGCGCTGGCGCAGGGACAGCTTCCCCGTACCGTCGTCCCCAGCGCCTATGACATCACCGTCGACCCGGATGCACAGTCTCTCAGCTTCTCGGGCACGGAAACGATCACGGTCGACGTCAAGGAGGCGACGCGCAGCATCGTGCTCAATGCCGTGGACCTTCGGGTCACGTCGGCATCGATCGATGGGGCGCGGGCAACGGCCAAGGTGGACGACGCGGCACAGCGGCTGACGCTCGCCCTGCCTGCCCCCATCAAACCCGGCCGGCATGTCTTGTCGCTCGCCTGGACGGGCAAGATCAACCAGTCCGCCGCTGGGCTGTTCGCGATCGACTATACCAACAGCGACGGTAGCAAGGCGCGGATGCTGGCGACCCAGTTCGAAGCGCCCGATGCGCGCCGCTTCGCACCCATGTTCGACGAGCCGGCGCTCAAGGCGACCTTTACCCTCACGGCGTTGGCGCCCAATGGACAGCTGGTCTTTTCGAACATGCCCGTGGCGTCCGTCACCGCGGAGGGGAACAAGCGGCGCTACAGGTTCGCGACCACGCCGGTGATGTCGAGCTACCTGCTGTTCCTCGGCATGGGCGACATGGAGCGCAAGACGGTCAAGGCCGGCAACGTCGAGATCGGCGTCATTACGCGTCGCGGCGTGGCGGACCAGGGCGACTATTCGCTCGCCTCCGCACAGAAGCTGCTTTCCTATTACAACGACTATTTCGGCCAGCCCTATCCGTTGCCCAAGATGGACATGATTGCCGGGCCCGGCTCCAGCCAGTTCTTCGGGGCGATGGAGAATTGGGGCGCGATCTTCTATTTCGAGCCCGAATTGCTGTTCGATCCTGCCCGCGCCACCGAAAGCCGGCGTCAGCGCATCTACACCGTCGTCGCGCATGAGATGGCGCACCAGTGGTTCGGCGACCTGGTCACCATGCGTTGGTGGGACGACCTGTGGCTTAACGAGGGCTTCGCCTCCTGGATGGAGGGCAAGGCATCGGCGGACCTCAACCCCAGCTGGCAGGCCGATGCACAGTCTCTCGTGACGGAGCGGGAGGCGGCGATCGGGTTGGATGCGACGGCAGCGACGCATCCCATCGTTCGCCATGTCGACACGCCCGACCAGATCAGCGAGGCGTTCGACACCATCACCTATCAAAAGGGGCAGGCGGTGATCGGGATGCTCGAGTCGATGGTGGGCGAGGATGCGTTCCGGGCCGGTATTCGCCGCTACATGGCGAAGTACAGATATTCCAACACGGTCACCGACCAGCTCTGGGCGGAGTTGGGCGCCGCATCGGGGCAGCCGGTGGCAGACGTCGCGCGCACCTTCACGCTCCAGGGCGGCGTGCCGCTGGTCACGGTATCGGACGTGACCTGCGCCAATGGGCGGACCAGCGCCACACTGACCCAGGGACGGTTCGGCATCGATCAGGCGTCAAAGGCTCTGCAACGCTGGCGCATCCCGCTGCAGTTCGGGGCTGTCGGCGGGCAACCGGGCCGAACCGTGCTGGCCGACGTGTCCGCCAGGGTCACCGCCGCGGGTTGCGGCACTTTCGTCGCGAACTTGGGCAAGGGTAGCTACACGCGCGTCCGCTACGAGGGAGCGGCGCACGACGCGATCGTGCGCGGCTATACCGGGCTGGCGCTCAACGACCGTATCGGCACGCTGGGCGACGAATATGGCCTCGCCACCGGCGGCTATCAGGATCTGGCTCGTTATTTCGAGGTGCTGGCCAATGTCGGACCTCAAGCCGATCCGCTCGAATGGTCGGCGGTGACACGGGTGTTCGGTCAGTTGAGCTCGCGTTTCGGCGGCTCCCCGCTCGGCGACGCGCTTCGCGCGCGGACGATCCATCTGCTCCAGCCGGAACTCGCACGTATCGGCATGGCGCAGCGTTCCGGCGAAGCGCCCCCGGTCACCAACCTGCGCGAGGAACTGCTGACGCTGCTCGGAGCCAGCGGCGACCCGCAGGTGGTGGCGCTGGCAAAGCGCTATTTCGCGGCGCTGCGTACCGACCCGAACGCGATTCCGCCGGCGATCCGCCAGCCGATCCTGAAGACCTATGCCGCCAACGCGACGGGAGCGGAGTGGGACGCGTTGGTCGCTATAACGCGCGCCGAAACCAATCCGGTCGTCAGGAACGAATATGTCGGCCTGATCGGCGGCTCGCGGGACAAGGCCACGGCGCAGCGCGCGCTGGAGCTGCTCGCGACGGACGTCCTGACCGCGCCGCAAAAGGCAATCCTGCTGCGTGCCGTCGCGGCACAGCATCCGGACTTGGCCTTTGATTGGGCAGTGGCGCACCGGGCGCTTACGGACAGCTTCGTCGAGACTAGCAGCAAGGCCAGGTTCGTCCCGCAACTCGCGGCGGGGTCGCTCGATCCTGCCATGCCGGGCAAGATCCGCGCCTATGCGGCCGCGAACCTGCCAGAGGCGGCGCGCGGCCCGGCCGAGCGCACGGTCGCCAGCATGGCGGCAGCGCGGGAGATTACCGGCCGCCTCCAGCCTTCGCTGGCGCGGTGGCTTGGCCGTTGATCGCTACCAGGGCCGCTCCACGGTTAGCGGCCCTAACCGGCCCCCACCGTGATGGGCAGGCCGTTGTCTGACGTCGTTCCGCCCGGCTGGCCGTTGTAGACGCTGAGATCCAGCAACCCGGCCCGCTTGGCAACGATCGTCGGGACCAGCGCCTGACCGGCGACGTTCACGGCGGTTCGGCCCATGTCGAGAATGGGGTCGATCGCGAGCAGCAGCCCCACGCCGTCGAGCGGCAGGCCGAGAGTCGAGAGTGTCAGCGTCAGCATCACGGTCGCGCCCGTCAGTCCGGCGGTCGCGGCCGAGCCGACCACCGCCACGAACACGATCAGGCCATAATCGACAGCGTGGAGCGACAATCCGTAAAACTGCGCGACGAAGATGGCTGACACTGCCGGATAGATTGCCGCGCAACCGTCCATCTTGGTCGTGGCGCCGAGCGGCACGGCAAAGGCGGTGTAGGCGCGCGGCACGCCCAACGCCTGCTC
>CAKTFL010000260.1 GCA_934555855.1 uncultured Sphingomonas sp.
CTCGGGATCGATCTGGTCGTAGACGTCGAGCTGGCCGGCATTGACGATGCCCATGTCCATGCCCGCCGGGATGGCGTAATACAGGAACACCGAATGCATTGCCCGGCGCACCGGCTCGTTGCCGCGAAAGCTGAAGCTCAGGTTCGACAGGCCGCCCGAGATATGGACGTGGGGGCAGCGCACCTTGATCTCACGCGTCGCCTCGATGAAGTCGACACCGTAGTTGTTGTGCTCCTCGATCCCGGTCGCGACGGCGAAGACGTTGGGGTCGAAGATGATGTCCTCGGGCGGAAAGCCGATGGTCATCAGCAGCTTGTAGGCGCGTTCGCAGATCTCGATCTTGCGTGTCTGGGTATCGGCCTGCCCGACCTCGTCGAACGCCATGACCACCACCGCCGCGCCATAGGCCATGCACAGCCGGGCGTGGTGAAGGAACTGCTCCTCGCCTTCCTTCATGCTGATCGAGTTGACGATCGGCTTGCCCGACACGCATTTCAGCCCCGCCTCGATCACGCTCCATTTGGAGCTGTCGATCATGATCGGCACCCGCGCAATGTCGGGCTCGGCGGCGATCAGCTTCAGGAAGGTGGTCATGGCGTGATGCGCGTCGAGCAGCCCCTCGTCCATGTTCACGTCGACCACCTGCGCGCCGTTCTCGACCTGCTGGCGCGCGACCTCGACGGCACGGGTGTAATCGCCCGCCATGATCATCTTCTTGAACGCCGCCGATCCGGTGACGTTGGTCCGCTCGCCGATGTTGACGAACTGCGCGGAAGATTGGGTCATTCCGTTCACTTTATGAGAAGTTTGGCGAATAGCTCGGTTCGCGACGGACCGCTGCTGACGAAGGATTCGCGCACCGCCGCCAGTGCGGCCGTATCGCGCATCTTGTCCAGCAGGCGCAGCAAGGCCAGCTCCGCGCCGGCATCGGCGCTGTTGATCGCGTCGACGAATGCTTCGATCGCCGGATACAGATCACGATTGCCGTCGATGACCAGCTTGGTCACCTCGGCAAACAGCTCGCTCTTTTTCGGCGTTCCCGGACGCCAGAGCTCGATCAGCTTGGACCCGACCGCGGCGTAGATGACCCGTCTCGCACCGGCAACGGCGGCGACGCGGGTGAGCATCATCGTCAGCAGGGCAATTGCAATCGCCGCAAGGACCTTCCAGAAAACGTCCTCGACCGTCATGCAGCCGCCATCGTGAACGGTTCCAGCCCCGCCAGCCGGGTCCGTACCGCCGGCGTCGGAATCGCGCGTGGCGCAAGCCCCTTCACCCCCTGAGCGATCGCGGCGATATGCGCCGGCGTCGAGCCGCAGCAGCCCCCCAGCACGTTGACCTGACCCGCCATCGCCCATTCGCCGACCAGCCCGGCGGTCGTCGCCGGCGCCTCGTCATAGGCGCCCAGCTCGTTGGGCAGGCCCGCATTGGGGTAGACCATGATGAGCGTGTCGCAGATCTCGCTCAACGTCTTCACGTGCGGCCGCAGCTGTTCCGCGCCGAACGAACAGTTTAGGCCGATCGTCAGCGGCCGCGCGTGCCGGATCGCATGCCAGAACGCCTCCACCGTATGCCCCGACAGGTTGCGTCCCGACAGGTCGGTCAGCGTCATCGACAGCATGATCGGCAGGTCGCGGCCCAACGCCTCGCCCGCCTCGATTGCGGCCATCACGCCCGCCTTGGCGTTGAGCGTGTCGAACACGGTCTCGATCAGGACGAAATCGGCCCCGCCCTCGACCAGCGCGTCGATCTGCTCGCGATACACGTCCTTCAGGTGATCGAAATCGATCTCGCGATAGCCGGGATCGTTGACGTCGGGCGACAGCGACAGCGTCTTGTTGGTCGGCCCGATCGCGCCGGCCACGAAGCGGGGACGGCCGTCGCGGCCCGTGAACTCGTCCGCGATCCGCCGGGCGAGCGCGGCGCTCTCGACGTTGATCTCCCGTACCAGATGCTCGGCGCCGTAATCGGCCTGGCTGATCCGGTTGGCGGAAAAGGTGTTGGTTTCCGCAATGTCCGCCCCCGCCTCGAAATAGGCACGGTGGATGGATTCCGGCACCTCCGGCCTGGTCAGGGCGAGGATGTCGTTATTACCCTTCTGGTCGTGGCTCAGGCCGAGCGTGCCGGCATAATCCGCCTCCGACAACTTCCAGTTCTGGATCTCGGTGCCGAACGCACCGTCGGTGATTAGGATGCGTCGCGCCGCCTGCGCCAGAAACGTCTCACGCACGCTCACGCCGCCGCCTCCTGGCTGGTCGCCTTCGCGCGCACGCCGAGCAGGTGGCAGATCGCAAAGGCCAGCTCCGCGCGGTTGAGCGTGTAGAAGTGGAACGATCGCACGCCGCCCGCATACAGCTTGCGGCACAGCTCCGCCGTCACCGTCGCGGCCACGAGCTGGCGCGCGGCGGGCCGATCCTCCAGCCCTTCGAACAGCCGCGCCAGCCAGGACGGCACCGCCGTGCCGCACATCCCGGCCATGCGTGTCACGCTGGCGAAGTTGGTGACCGGCATGATCCCCGGCACGATCTCCGCGGCGATCCCCGCCTTGGCTACGGCATCACGGTAGCGGAAAAAGGTTTCCGGCTCGAAGAAGAACTGCGTGATCGCGCGCGTCGCGCCCGCATCGATCTTGCGCTTCAGATTGTCGAGGTCGGCCGCCGCATCGGCGGAGTCCGGATGGCATTCGGGATAGGCGGCGACCGACACCTCGAACGGGTGAAGCCGCTTCAGCCCTTCGACCAGCGCCGCCGCATTGTCATACCCGCCCGGATGACCCGCATATCTCGTGCCCTGGGCGGGGGGATCGCCACGCAGCGCGACGATGTGGCGCACGCCCGCCGCCCAATATTCGTTCGCGACCGCGTCGATCTCTTCGCGGGTCGCTTCCACGCAGGTCAGGTGAGCGGCGGCGGCAAGGCTCGTCTCGCGCTGGATGCGGGCCACGGTCGCATGGGTGCGCTCCCGCGTCGAACCGCCCGCACCATAGGTAACCGACACGAAGCGCGGTGCCAGCGGCTCCAGCATCCGAATGGCGTCCCAAAGCTGCTCGTCCATCTTCTCCGACTTGGGCGGGAAGAACTCGAAGCTGACCTCCATGTCGCCCGCCACATCGGCGTAGAGCGGCGCATCGAGCGCAACCCGTGCCTCTTCCAGCTGCGAAACCGAAATCGTCATGCCGCTTCTCCTACCGAGCGCAGCCGCACGCCGGTGGTTCCGACCTTGCTCAGGGAGCGCTTGAGTCCCATCCACAGCTTCACCGTCAACTCGCCACCCTTCAGCGTTTCGGTGGCCGCAAGGTCCAGCCCCGCGCCCGCCATCCATCCCTCGATCTGCTCGTCCGCAAAACCCAGGCGCACATGCGCGTCCTTTGCGCGCAGTTCCTCGCGGTCATGCGGTGCGAAATCCGCGATCAGCAGCCGCCCGCCCGGCGCCAGTACCCGCGCCGCCTCGCCAATTGCCGCGCCCGGCGTCTCGGCGAAGTGAAGCACGTGATGCAGGATCGCGGCATCGGCCGCGCCGTCGTCCATCGGCAGCACATACAGGTCCGCCTGCCTCAGCTCCGCGCGCCCGCCCAGCTTCGCCCGCGCCAGCCGCAGCATCTCCGACGAGCGATCGATGCCCAGCGCCGTCCGTGCCCGGCCGCCAAACAGTTCCAGCATCCGCCCGGTGCCCGTGCCGATATCGATCAGGGTCCCGATCGGCGCGTCGCCCAGCAGGTCGGCCATCGCCGCCTCTACCTCGCTTTCGGCGACGTGAAGCGACCGGATCGCGTCCCACTCGGTCGCCCGCGCCTCGAACCAAGCGACTGCGGACTGCTCGCGATCGGCCCGCACCGCGGCGAGCCGGGCCGCGTCGGCCACCGTCCAGTGATCACCGCCCCAGGCGTCCAGGCTGGCCGCTACCGGCGCCACCATGTCGGGCCGCCCCAGCGCAACGAACACCCAGCTACCCTCCTTGCGTCGCTCCACCAACCCGGCATCGGCCAGGATCTTGACGTGGCGGCTGACGCGCGGCTGGCTTTGCCCCAGCACCTGTGCGAGTTCGCCGACCGACAGCTCCATCGACCGGATCAGGACAAAGATCCGCAGCCGCGTCGCGTCCGCCAAGGCGCGAAAGATGTCGAGAGCGGGAGCCATGCAGC
>CAKTFL010000261.1 GCA_934555855.1 uncultured Sphingomonas sp.
ACTGGTTCACCTATCGACGCATGGGCGATCTCGGCGCGCTTCGGGTCCGCATCATGAGCTATGGGATGGGAGTCGATACCACGGTCCAGATCGGTGGCACTGGGCCGACGCCGTGGCTGTATGGCGACAGGTTGCGGCTGAACGGCGTGAAGCTCTATGCCGATGGCGCGCTCGGGTCGCGCGGCGCGTGGCTGAAGGCGCCCTATGCCGATGCGCCCAGCCAATCCGGCGCCGGCTTCATGACCGACGACGTGATCCGCAATCTGATGGTTCGCGCCTCGATGGACGGCTACCAGGTCGCGGTGCACGCAATCGGCGACCGCGCCAATGCACAGGCGCTCGACGCGATCGACGAACTGGCGGACACGTACAAGGGCGACCGGCGCTGGCGAATCGAACATGCCCAGATCGTCGATCCGGTCGACCTGCCGCGGTTCGGCAAGAATGGCATCATCGCTTCGATGCAGCCTACGCACCAGACCAGCGACCGCGTGATGGCGGAGGCGCGGCTTGGTCCGGCCCGGCTGGCGGGTGCCTACGCCTGGGGTACGATACTGAAGAATGGCGGCAAGCTCGCCTTCGGCTCCGACTTTCCGGTCGAGAAGCCTGACCCTTGGGCCGGCTGGGCGGCGGCGTTCACGCGGCAGGATGTTTCCGGGCAGCCGTTCGGCGGCTGGCGGCCGCAGGAGCGGGTGACCCGCGAGCAGGCATGGTGGGCCTATACGGGCGGGGCGGCCTATGCCGGCTTCGCCGAAAACAAGTTCGGGCGGCTCGCGCCTGGGCAACAGGCCGACTTCATCATCGTTGATCGTGATCCGATGCTTGCGGGCGCGACCGAGTTGCGCGCCACGCGGGTCGAGGAGACCTGGGTCGGCGGTCAGAAGGTCTGGGTGCGGAAGTAGGCCGCCCTGTCAGAGCTTCAGCTTGAAGCCGGCATGGCTTCGCTCGAAGCCGAGCCGTTCGTAGAAGCGATGGGCCTGGGGCCGGTTCAGCTGCGACGTGAGTTGGACCATCCCGCAGTTCCGCTCCCGCGCGCGCTCGATGGCCCAGCCGATCATCGCCGCGCCAAGCCCTTCGCCGCGCAAGGCCGCGGCGATCCGGACTGACTCGATCTGCAGTCGCCAGGATCCGCGAAATGCGATGCCGGGCAGGAAACTGAGTTGCATGGTCCCGATCACGGCTGCGTCCTGTTCGGCGACGACGAGCAGTTCGTCCGGATCGGCATCGATCGCGTCGAACGCAGCTAGGTAACCGGGATCGAGCGGCTCGCCGGCGTCTTCGCGGAGCCGGCCGTTGGGGTCGTCATGCAGCAGGCAAACGATCGCCGGCAGGTCGGCGGCGGTGGCGCGGCGCAGGATCATGGCTGGGTGCATCCCGAGCTTCGCTGCGACCAGGTGATGGCTGCGATCTGCCAGCGGCCATTCTCGCGGACCAGGCTGAAATGATCGGTCCCGCAATGGTCGATCTTGCCGTCCACCGAAAAGATGTACGGGCTCCAGACCATGGCAACGTCGCCATCCACCTCGACCGCAGGGTCGCCGAGGCGTTCTTCATGGCGTTCGGGGCCGGGCCTGATGCCGGCCGAGAACTCGCGCCAGGTGGTGCGGCGGACCGTTCTAGTGCCGTCGGGGCGTTCCACGGCGGCAACGGCGAGCGCGTCGGGGCGGATTGCTTCGGCCGCGGGTGTGGGATCACGGGCGTTGATGGCGGCGAGAACGGCGTTGACGGGCGCCATCACCGCGGCCGTGTCCTGATCGGCCAGCGGCACCGGATTGGCAGGCGGCAGGCGGTCCGACTGGATCGCGGCCATAATGAAAAGCGGAGCAAAGAACGGCATGTCCGATCCTAACGCGACGAGCGTCGGCCTGCAAAACCGCTACTCGGCGCGATCGGCGCAGCTCTCCTGCCGAAACAGCGAGCGACGACCTGCTGTTCGACGACATGACCGCAACCCTGTTTCCCGTTCGGCCCGAGCTTTTCGAAGCTCGTCCTGCGATTCGAGTCGCAAACGTCCTTGGGCGAGCTCAAGACGAACGGATGAAGGTGCGGTACGTCGCTGTCCTCGCGCTTAGCGCGTTGCCGTCCAGTTCTGGCCGCGGCAGAAAGGACCCCAGCAGCCCTTGACCTTGAGCGTAGGGCCGGTGCGGATCAGCTCCGATCGGTAGGTCCGCCCGCTTTCGGGATCGTAGATCTGTCCCCTCCAGCGAGCGCCCGCGGGACGGAAGCCGGACAGGATCGTGATCCCCTGGATCGGCCGGGTGCGAAGTGCCTTGTCGGGGTTATTGGCATCTACGGCCAGGCCACCAGGCCGCGGCTTCAGCACGCGCGCAATGCGGCCGCAAAGGACGGCGCCGCCCTGACCGCCACCACAGGGCGCGACCTCGACCAGCGCCTTGCCCTCTGCGGTCAGCCAACTGCCGGTGATCGGCGCCGGCGCGGCACTGGCGACTGCCGAAAGGCAGGCCAGTGCCGTCGCCAACAGACGCTTCCTCACGCGGCGGCCAACTTGCGGAGCACGTATTGAAGGATGCCGCCGTTCAGGAAATATTCCAGCTCGTTGACCGTATCGATCCGGCAGCGGGTCTGAAACGTTTCCGTGGAGCCGTCCGCACGAGTAAGCGTCACCTCGACATCCTGACGCGGGCGCAGGCCGGCAACATTCTCGATCGTGAAGGTCTCGTCGCCGGTCAGCCCCAGCGTCTGCCGGGTGACGCCCTCGACGAACTGGAGCGGCAGCACGCCCATGCCGACCAGGTTCGAACGGTGGATACGCTCAAAGCTCTCGGCGATGACAGCGCGGACGCCGAGCAGGTTGGTGCCCTTCGCCGCCCAGTCGCGCGAGGAGCCGGTGCCATATTCCTTGCCGGCGACCACGACCAGCGCCGTACCATCCTCCTTGTGGCGCATGGCCGCGTCGTAGATCGGCATGATTTCCTGGCCGTAGCGGCTCATGCCGCCCTCGACGCCGGGCACCATCTCATTGCGGATGCGGATGTTGGCGAAGGTGCCGCGGACCATGACATGGTCGTTGCCGCGCCGCGCGCCGTAGCTGTTGAAGTCGGCGCGGCTGACCTGACGCTCGCTCAGCCACTTGCCGGCCGGGCTGTCGGCCTTGATGCTGCCGGCCGGGCTGATGTGATCGGTTGTGATCGAGTCGCCCAGGATCGCCAGCGGCTTTGCCGCGACGATGTCCGTGACCGGCTTCGGCGTCATCTCCATGCCCTCGAAATAGGGCGGGTTGGCGATGTAGGTGGAGCTGGCCGGCCAGGAATAGGTGGCCGAACCGGTGACGTCGATCCCGAACCACTTGTCGTCGCCGCGATATACGTCGCCATAGCGGCTGCGGAACATGGTATCATCGATGTTGGCATTCATCACCGATGTCACTTCGTCATTGGTGGGCCAGATGTCGCGCAGGAACACGTCCTGCCCGTCGGAACCCTGGCCGATCGGCGTTTCGGCCATGTCCTGCGTCACCGTGCCCTTGAGCGCATAGGCAACGACCAGCGGCGGCGAGGCGAGGAAGTTGGCGCGCACGTCGGGCGACACGCGACCCTCGAAGTTGCGGTTGCCCGAGAGCACCGAGGCGGCGACGATGTCGTTCTGGTTGATCGACGCGCTGATCGGCTCGGCGAGCGGACCCGAATTGCCGATGCAGGTGGTGCAGCCATAGCCGACCAGGTTGAATCCGATGGCGTCGAGATCCTCGGAGAGGCCGGCCTTGTTCAGGTAATCAGTGACGACCTGCGAACCGGGAGCGAGCGAGGTCTTGACCCAGGGCTTGCGGGTGAGGCCCAGCGCACGCGCCTTGCGAGCGACCAGGCCGGCGGCGATCAGCACCGACGGGTTCGAGGTGTTGGTGCACGAGGTGATCGCGGCGATCACCACGTCGCCGTCGCCGATGTCATGGTCCGCACCTTCCACTGCGGCGCGCTCGGGATGATCCTTCTTGTAAACCTTGGTCAGGTCGCCGTTGAAGACCTCGTCCACGCTGTCGAGGCTGACCCGGTCCTGCGGACGCTTCGGGCCGGCGAGCGACGGGCGCACGGTGCTCATGTCGAGCTCGAGCGTGTCGGTGAAGATCGGCTCGGGGCTGTCGACCGAGTGCCACATGCCCTGCGCCTTGGCATAGGC
>CAKTFL010000262.1 GCA_934555855.1 uncultured Sphingomonas sp.
GTCAATGCGCCCGACAATCCGGCGGCCGACGATGAAGGACGGATCGCCATCGCCGCCGGCGACCGGCTGCCCGGCATTCCCCGTCACCGGGGAACCGCGTCCGGCGACTATCTCGCCCATGGCTGGCAGCTCGGCGGCGACGTGCAGGCGGCATCGGGACAATATCTGTTCGGCGATGAAGCCAATCTGCAACCCCGGACCGCAAGCTATGTGATCGCCAACCTGCGCGGATCGGTAAGGCTCGGCGGGCCGGTGTCGCTGTTCGGGGAAATCCGCAACCTGTTCGACCGCCGTTTCGAGAGCTTCGGCACCTTTGCGGCGACGGACGAGATCGAGCTGGAGGAGGCGCCGGGAGCGGCCAATTCCCGCAGCCTGGGGCCGGGCGCGCCGCGTCGCTGGACCGTCGGGCTCAAGGCCGAGCTGTAGGGCGCGGCAACCTCCTTCTACGGCAGCCTGATGTAGTTCAGAATACCGGCAGCGACGGCGATTAAAGCAGTTCGAGCACCCGCTCGGGAGGGCGGGCGATCAGGGTGCCCTTGTCGGTCATGACGATTGGGCGCTCGATCAAGCGCGGGTCGGCCGCCATCGCGTCGAGCGCCGCCGCATCGCTGGCGCGAGCGGTGATGTCCGCTTCGGGGCGGAGGGCGTCACGCGGCGCGATCCCGCCCGCCGCAAGCAGCGCGACAAGCGCATCGCGCCACGGCGGGGTCTTGAGATATTCCACTACCTCCACCTCCGCGCCCGCCTCTTGGAGAAGACGAAGCGCCTCTCGCGACTTCGAACAGCGCGGGTTGTGGTAGATGGTGGCGTTCATCGATGGCGCCACTCGGTCATAGCGGCGCGAAAATGTGTCGATTGCTTCAGCCGGCCGAGATACGTGATAGGGCGTTTGCTGGTCCAGGGAAGAGTCACCCCCATCAGCGAGGCGGTCACGCCGCAGGAACTGCGGCAGGAGCCATGGTCATCGAGCCGCAATGTCCGCCCCTCTCGCCAGATCGACAGCACGCATGACGGATCGGATCGTCCAGACGGTTCGCGATAGACAAGGCGCTCACCGTCGCGCCGCGCGATACCGCGCATCCCGCAGATACCGTTTCCATAGGATTCAAGATGGACACGGACATTGGCTGCTTCGCGCGTCACAGGTACGATTTCGACGATCGTCTCGCGGTGTCGAGGCCGTCGTGCGGGCGCACGGCGTGGCGCGCATCATAACGGCCGGCCAAGGCGGCGACGGGATCCGATGCGCCGGGTCCCGCCGCGACAAGGAGCGGCGCGATCATGAAAATCCAACGCCGCCGCACGATCACGCGCCCTGTCTCGCCAGCCACTCTTCCAGCCACTTGATCGTATAATCGCCCTGCTGGAACTCGGGATCGTCGAGCAGCGCCTGGTGGAGCGGAATGGTGGTGGTCGGACCCTCGATCACCATTTCCTCCAGCGCGCGGCGCAGGCGGCGGAGGGCGCCGTTGCGGGTGTTGCCGTAGACGATCAGCTTCGCGATCATCGAGTCGTAATAAGGCGGCACCCGGTAGCCCGCATACAGCCCAGAATCGACGCGGACATGCATTCCGCCGGCGGCGTGATACTGCTTCACCAGCCCCGGCGAGGGGGCGAAGGTGCGGGGGTCCTCGGCGTTGATCCGGCACTCAATGGCATGGCCGCGGAATTGCACGTCCTCCTGGCGGAGCGTCAGGCCATGGCCTTCCGCCACGCGGATCTGTTCGCGGACAAGGTCGAGACCGGTGATCGCCTCCGTCACGGGATGTTCGACCTGGAGCCGGGTGTTCATCTCGATGAAGTAGAACTCGCCCGCTTCCCACAGGAACTCGATCGTGCCCGCGCCGCGATAGCCCATGTCGGCCATCGCGTTCGCGACGATGCCGCCCATGCGCGCGCGTTCCTCGGGCGTGATGATCGGGGAGGGAGCCTCCTCCAGCACCTTCTGGTGGCGGCGCTGGAGCGAGCAGTCGCGCTCGCCGAGATGGATCGCCTTGCCCGCGCCGTCGCCGAAGATCTGGAACTCGATATGCCTCGGGTTGCCGAGATATTTTTCCATGTAGACGGTGGCGTCGCCGAAGGCCGCCTTCGCCTCCGAGCCGGCCTGCTGCATCAGCGTTTCGAGCTGGCTTTCCTCCGGCACGACCTTCATGCCGCGGCCGCCGCCGCCCGATGCCGCCTTGATGAGCACGGGATAGCCGATCTCGGCGGCGAGCCTCTTCGCCTCGGCCACGTCGGTGATCGCGCCGTCGGAGCCGGGGACCAGCGGCAGGCCGAGCGCGCCGGCGGTGCGCTTCGCCTCCACCTTGTCGCCCATGATGCGGATATGTTCGGGCTTCGGCCCCACGAACAGGATGTTGTGAAGCTCGACGATCTCCGCGAAGCGGGCGTTTTCCGACAGGAAGCCGTAGCCGGGGTGGATCGCGTCCGCCCCCGAAATCTCGGCTGCCGAGATGATGTTCGGGATGTTCAGATAACTGTCGGCCGCGGCCGGCGGGCCGATGCAGATCGCCTCGTCCGCCAGACGCACGTGCATGGCGTCGGCGTCGGCGGTGGAGTGCACCGCCACCGTCCTGATGCCCATCTCATGGCAGGCGCGGTGGATACGCAGCGCGATCTCGCCACGGTTGGCGATAAGGAGTTTGTTGATCTTACGCATGGATGGACCTGGGTGCCGCAACCCCGAACCGTTCGCCCCGAGCTTGTCGAAGGGCTGCACTGCTCTGAGGGTGCGGAGAAGAAAGGCAGGGCTTCGACAGGCTCAGCCCGAACGGGGGGAAGGGGTGGCTCATTCCACCACGATCAGCGGCTGGTCGAACTCGACGGGCTGGCCGTTCTCGATCAGCACCTGGGTCACCGTACCGGCGGAGGGAGCGGTGATCGGGTTCATGACCTTCATCGCTTCCACGATCAGCAGCGTGTCGCCGGCCGCGACCTTCTGCCCCACGACGGAGAAAGGCTTGGCGCCCGGCTCCGCGGCGAGATAGGCGGTCCCGACCATCGGCGAACGCACGGCATTGGCGGTGCTGGCCGGTGCCGAGGCGCCGATCTCCGACGCCACCGGCGCGGCGGGAAGCGGCGCGGTGGCGAGCGGCGCGGGCGGATAGTGCATGGCGGGCGCCGCCGCCGCAGGCTTGCGGACCACGCGGATCTTGCGGTCCTTGTCCTCGACCTCGATCTCGGTCAGCTGGGTGGTGTCGAGCAGCTCGGCCAGCTGGCGCACCAGATCCACATCGATCTGCATCGCGCCCTGATGACTCTTGGGTTCGTTGTTGTCGGCCATAAGCCCTGTAATCCCCTTGTAAGCGCGCGCCCCTGTCAGATGCGCGCCGCCGCTTCAAGCGCCAGGAGGTAGGAAAGCGCCCCGAACCCCGCCACGGTTCCCCGCGCCGCCTGTCCGACAAGGCTGACATGGCGGAAGGATTCGCGCCGGTGCGGGTTGGACAGGTGTACCTCTATCACGGGCGTGGTCACCGCCTTTATCGCGTCATGGACCGCGACGGAGGTGTGAGTGAAGCCGCCTGCGTTGAGAAGGACGGCCTTAGCGCGGCTTGCCTGCGCCTCGTGAAGCCAGTCGACCAGATGGCCCTCGTGATTCGACTGGCGCATGTCGATTTGCAGGCCGAGTTCGCGGGCGCGGTCCTCCAGCTGGCCGGCGATGTCGTCCAGCGTGTCGTGGCCATAGATTTCCGGCTCGCGCAGGCCGAGCAGGTTCAGGTTGGGGCCGTTCAGGACGAATATGGTGTCGGGCATGGGGTGTTCCGGTTGATCGTTCGGGGACGCGGCACTAGGTGCGGTTCGACCATCCTAGCCCGTTCGCCCTGAGCTTGTCGAAGGGCTCCCCGCACCTGCGGGGAACGGGCGGGCTTCGACAGGCTCAGCCCGAACGGCGAGAGGGTTTGTACCCCGAACGGAGATTTCATGCCCCATACAGACGGCACCGTCAGCATCAGCGTCAATGGCGAGCACAAGCGGGTCGCCGCCGGGCTCTCCCTCGCGGACCTCGCGACCGAGCTGGGCCTCGTGCCCGAAAAGGTCGCGGTGGAGCGCAACCTGGAGGTGGTGCCGCGTTCGACCCTAGCGCAGGTGTGCGTGGAGGATGGCGACGATATCGAGATCGTGCACTTCGTGGG
>CAKTFL010000263.1 GCA_934555855.1 uncultured Sphingomonas sp.
CTTTGCCTGGCGCTGCTGATCCACAACCTCGCCTTGTGGGGCGCGCTGCGGCACCGGCTCCAGCTGGCTTATTGCACGATGATGGCGCTGATGATGCTGTATGCCTTGTCGTCGTCCGGCGCGCTCGCCTGGATCTGGCCCGGGCTGGCGAACACGGACCGGCTGCGGATCAACTATGTACTGCTGGGATGCTCCGGGGCAGCGGTGCTCGCCTTTGCGCGAAGCTATTTCGAGCCGGCGGTGTTCGCCGGCTGGACCGGACGATTGAGCCGGCTGGTGGTGGCGGGGCTGGTCGGGTCGTCGGCGTTGTTCGCCGCGCTGGCACCCTGGCATGCCTGGACGCTCGACCGGCTATGTTGCGCGGTCTACGTCGCCCTGCTCGCGACGGCGGGGCTGATGCTGGTCAGGGCCCGGCGCCAGCGCAGCCCGTTCTTGTGGCTGTTCGCCTGTGCCTGGGCGGCCCCGTTCCTGTTCACCGGCTATCGCATCGCGGCCGCCTTTGGCCTGCTGCCCTGGAGTTTCTGGAGCGACAACTCGACCATCGGATCGATGGCGTGCGAGGGATTGCTGTCGAGCCTGGCCGTCGCCTACCGCATCCACCTGCTCAGCCGGGAGCGCGACCAAGCCCGCGAACGGGAACGCGCCGCCCGGCTGCTGGCCGACAGCGACCCGCTGACCGGCCTGCTCAACCGCCGTGCGCTGCTGGACGAGGTGATCGGCCGCGCGGGCGACCAGACGCTCGTGATCGTCGACGTCGACCATTTCAAGCTGGTCAACGAGACAATCGGGCACGACGGCGGCGATGAAGTGCTGCGGATCGTGGCGCGGGAGTTGCGCCGCGCCGCGGGCGGGGCCGCGCTGGTCGCCCGGCTCGGCGGCGAGGAGTTCGCCATCATCGCGCCCTCGGAGACCTCGCCGGACCCCGACCAGCTGCTCTCCGCCCTGCGGCGGGCACGGATGCCGTTCGACCTGTCGGTCACCGCCAGCATCGGCAGCTGCACCGGCCCGCTGGCCTGCGAGGTCGACTGGAAGAAGCTGTATCGCGGCGCCGACCAGGCGCTGTTCGCCGCAAAGAGCGCCGGCCGGGACCGCGCGCGCGACGCCACGCCCCCCGCGCGCGCCGCCTGAAGGCATTCCCTTCCGGGCGGAGCTGGTGTAGACTGTCATGCCGAGGAGACGAGGCGATGCATAACCGTCGGATCGGGCTGGCCGTTGCGATCATCGGGCTGGTGGCGCTGGCGGCGCGACATCCCACCGCCGACATCCGTGTCTTCACGCATGACGCCGCCGATCCCGCCCCGCACCGGATGCAGGCGGCGGTCGACCTCGGCATGTTGGGCGTCTCGTTCCTGTATACCTGGACGGCGGCGACACTGCGCTGAGCAGCCCGAGCGGGTCCGCTTGCGCCCGCGCATACCCTGTCGCATAGCGCTGCCATGGACAACACGCCTTCCCAGACACCCCCCGAAATGCCCGTCGACGCGCTGTCGTTCGAGGAGGCGCTGAAGGAGCTGGAGCGGATCGTGACGCGGCTGGAAAGCGGCGACGCGACGCTGGACGAGGCGATCGGGCTGTACGAACGCGGGGACAAGCTGCGCCAGCGTTGCGCCGACCGGCTCGACGCGGCCCAGGCACGGATCGAGGCGATCAGGACCGATGCGGAGGGCCGGGCCGCAGGGACCCGTCCGTTCGCCGCAGGATGACGGTGGCCGCCCTGTCGCTTCACGACGCTATGATCGACGTGTCGGCGGAGATGGACCGACGCTTCGACCAGTTGCTGGCCGTGCCCGACGATGCCCGTGCGGACCTGTACCGGGCGATGCGCCATGCGGCGATCGGCGGCGGCAAGCGGCTGCGGCCGCTGCTCGTCTTCGCGACCGCCGCGCTGTTCAACGTCGACCGGGACAGCGCCGCGCGGGTCGCCACCGCGCTGGAGGCGATCCATGTCTATTCGCTGATCCATGACGACATGCCCGCGATGGACGATGACGACCTGCGCCGGGGCAAGCCCACGGTGCACAAGGCGTTCGACGAGGCAACGGCGGTGCTGGCGGGCGACTGCCTCCACGCCCTAGCTTTCGAGGTGCTGGCCGATCCCGCCACCCATCCCGATCCGTTCGTGCGCGCCGACCTGGTCCTGGACCTCGCGCGCGCAGCGGGACCGGCGGGCATGGCCGGCGGGCAGATGATGGACCTGAGGGCGGAGGGCGCGCAGTTCGACCTCGCCACCGTCACCCGGCTGCAGGCGCTCAAGACCGGCGCGCTGATCTCCGCCGCCGTCGAAGCGGGCGCGATCCTTGGCCGGGTGCCGCCCGAGGGACGGACGGGGCTGCGCGGCTATGCGCGCGACCTCGGTCTCGCCTTTCAGATCGCGGACGACCTGCTGGACGCCGAGGGCGATGAGGCGGTGGCGGGCAAGCGGCTGCGAAAGGATGGCGAACAGGGCAAGGAGACGTTCCTGACCCTGCTCGGCGCCGAACGCGCGCGGGAGCAATGCCGAATGCTGGTGGAACAGGCGATCATCCACCTGCGCGCCTTCGGACCGGAAGCGGATACCTTGCGGGCGCTGGCCCGCTTCGTCGAGGCGCGGGACCGCTGATGCGCGTCGGCGTCTATCCGGGCACGTTCGATCCGATCACGCTGGGTCACATGGACATCATCCGGCGCGGCGCGAAGCTGGTCGACCGGCTGGTGATCGGGGTCGCGACAAACCCGTCCAAATCGCCGATGTTCTCGCTGGACGAGCGCGTGGCGACCGTGACGCGGGAGATCGCCGAGGTGGAGGGCGATATCCGGGTCGTGCCCTTCCACTCGCTGCTGATGGATTTCGCGACCAGTCAGGACGCGCAGGTCATCGTTCGCGGCCTGCGCGCGGTCGCCGATTTCGAATATGAATACCAGATGGCCGGCATGAACCAGCAGATCAACAACCGCGTGGAAACCGTCTTCCTGATGGCCGACGTCGCGTTGCAGCCGATCGCGTCCAGGCTGGTCAAGGAGATCGCGCTGTTCGGTGGCGAGATCGGAAAGTTCGTCACCCCGACCGTCAGGGCGGAGGTGACCGCCAGGGTGGCCGCGCGCCGCGAGGCATCGTCGGTCGCCTGACGTTCAGATTGGCGCAAGGGCGCTTTTGCTTTACACGCCCGCCTTCCAGACCCGTGGGGAATTGATGCGTTTTCTTGCCGGCATGTTTGCCCTGACCGCGGCCATGGTCGCCTCTCCCGCCTCCGCCCAGCTGGTCGAGAGCGCCCATCCCGCCCCGCCTTCTCCGTCGGACAAGGAGAATGTCTGGGTGCTCGACCTGTCGACCGGCGGGCGGGTGACGATCCTGCTGCGCCCGGACGTCGCGCCCAAGATGGTCGAGCGGGTGAAGACGCTGACCCGCCAGCATTTCTATGACGGGCTCGCCTTTCACCGGGTGATCGACGGCTTCATGGCCCAGGGCGGCGATCCCAAGGGCGACGGCACCGGCGGCTCCTCGCTTCCCGACATGAAGGCGGAGTTCAACTATCTGCCGCATGTGCGCGGCGCGGTGTCCGCCGCGCGTACCGACGCGCCCGACACGGCCAACAGCCAGTTCTTCATCGTCTTCCAGCCGCGGCTGAACCTGGACAAGAAGTACACCGTGTTCGGTCGGGTGATCGACGGAATGCAATATGTTGACGAGATCCATCGCGGCGAGCCGCCGGCCGATCCGTCGCGGGTTCTTCACGCCTATGTCGCGGCCGACAACCCGCCGCCCTATCAGCCCGCCCCAGTCGCCGCGCCGACTCTGCCGCTGCCGAACACGGGGCCGAAAACGGGGCCCAATGTGGCCGCGCCGAAACTCGCCCCCGCCGGCACGGCCGGGAAGGCCGCGCCCCGCCCCCGGTGAAGGTCGACCTTTTCGACTTCGAACTGCCGCCCGAACGGATCGCGCTGCGCCCGGCAAGCCCGCGTGACTCGGCGCGGCTGCTGCTGCTGGACGGGGCGGAGACGCTGGACCGCACGGTGCGCGACCTGCCGGGCTGTCTCAGGCGCGGCGACCTGCTGGTGTTCAACGACACGCGGGTGATCCCCGCCCAGCTGGACGGCACCCGGGGCGACGCGAAGATCGGCGCGACGCTGCACAAGCGAGAAGGGCCGCGC
>CAKTFL010000264.1 GCA_934555855.1 uncultured Sphingomonas sp.
GTTGAAGTCATTGCGCGACACCTCCGACTGCAGGAGGCTGACCGAGCGCAAGCCGATCGGGATCAGCCCACCATAACGCTTGCTTTTCGCCGGGCTCTTGACGGGCGAGGCGCGCACCACCAGCACGCCGGTGGGGTTGAGTTCCAGCGCCGCGCCGAGCGGGGTAACGTCGCGGACGCCGCCGTCGACCCATTGCTCACCGTTCGAGGTTTGCAGCGGATCGAAGAAGACCGGCATCGCGCAGCTCGCATAGACCCAGTTGTGGATGTCGGGCACGCTCTTGTCGATCGTCCGGAACTCGCCCGCCTGAAGGCTGACGACGCCAAGACGCAGGTCGACGCTGGAGGCCGCAAGCTTGACCGGGTCGGCATAGTTCTTCAGCAGCCGCTTGAGCGGCGCGGTGTCGTACAGGCCGGGCCGATGGGGCTCGTCCGGCGGCCAAATCGTCAGACGCGGGGCGAACAGGCCGGGGTGGCCGCCCAGCATCGCGCGCACGACGGCCAGGTCCCGGCGCCAGTCCTCGACGGTGCCCGAGCCGATCGGGCCGGCCATGGCGGGTTGCCAGAAGGCGCGCAGCCGGTCGATCCTGTGCTCTGGAACGTTGCCGGCGATCAGCGCGCCGTTGATGGCGCCGATCGACGCTCCGACCACCCGGTTCGGCCGCAACCCGCCCTCGTGCAGCGCCTCGTAGGCGCCCGCCTGATAGGCGCCGAGCGCGTTGCCGCCGCTCAGCACCAGCGTAACGTGGTCGGCCTCTATCCTGCTCATGGAAGCGGGAGCGTTTGCCGGGCGACGGGGTTCCCGTCAGGCCGCGATCGGCACCCGCGCCGTGGCCGCCAGCGAGTTGGGGCCGGCCTGGACCAGCTCGGCCTCCACCAGGGCGCCGATCGGCGCGTCGGTGATGAGGTGGACCGACTGGAGCCAGGGGGACTTGCCGAGCATCTGGCCCGGCAGCTTGCCGCGCCGCTCGATCAGCACCTGGCAGGTCCGTCCCAGGCTGTTCCGGTTAAAGGCGTGCTGGTCCCGGTTCAGCGCCGCCTGGAGCCGCTGAAGCCGCTCGTCCATCACCTCCGGCGCGACCTGACCGTCCAGATCGGCGGCCGGCGTGCCGGGACGTGGCGAATATTTGAACGAGAAAGCCTGAGCATAGCCGACCGCATCGACCAGGCTCAGCGTGTCTGCGAACTCAGCCTCCGTTTCACCAGGAAAACCGACGATGAAGTCGCCCGACAGAGCGATGTCCGGCCGTGCGGCGCGGATGCGGTCCAGCAGGCGCAGATAGCCGTCGCGCGTGTGGCTGCGGTTCATCGCCTTCAGCACGCGGTCATTGCCGGCCTGCACGGGCAGATGCAGGAAAGGCATCAGGGTCTCCACCTCCGCATGGGCGCGGATCAGCCCTTCCGTCATGTCGTTGGGATGGCTGGTGGTGTAGCGGATGCGGGCGAGGCCCGGAATCCGGTCCAGCGCCCGGATCAGGTGGTCGAGCCCGCGTGCCCCGTCCGGCCCGGCGGCATCCAGCCAGCCATTGACGTTCTGGCCGAGCAGCGTGATCTCGCGCGCGCCGGCATCGACCAGCGCCTTCGCCTCGTCGACCAGTGCGTCGAACGGGCGGCTGACCTCCGCGCCGCGAGTATAGGGAACGACGCAATAGGTGCAGAACTTGTCGCAGCCCTCCTGCACAGTCAGGAAGGCGGCCGGCCCGACCTTGCGGCGGGCGGGCAGGCGGCCGAACTTGGCGAGGCGGGCGAGGTCGGTGTCGAGCGCGGGCGTGCCGGCGGCGGCGTCCGCCACCAGCTGCGGCAGGTTGTGATAGGCTTGCGGGCCGACCACCACGTCCACCTTGGCGCGCGCGACGATCTCCTCGCCCTCGGCCTGGGCGACGCAGCCGGCGACCGCGATCATCGGCTCGCGCCCCTCGGCCCGCGCGTGCTTGCGGACGCGGCCGATGTCCGAATAGACCTTTTCCGTCGCTTTTTCGCGAATGTGGCAGGTGTTGAGGATGACCAGGTCGGCGGCACTGGCGTCGTCGGTCGCGGCCATGCCCTGAGCGGTCATCAGCTCGGCCATGCGCTCGCCGTCATAGACGTTCATCTGGCAGCCGAACGACTTGACGTGAAAGGATTTCGGGGCGGACTTCATCCGCCGGGCCTTTACCCGTTTCGGCCAGAGGATTGAAGGGCCGCCGAACGCACGACCAGCCCTTCCGGCGTGAAGCCGACCGGCAGCGCGAGCAGGGCGCGAAACGCCTTGTAGCCGACTTCTCTTCCCTGAAAGGCATGGAGGAACAGTGTCGCTCCTTCATCGCCAGCGAACAGACAGGGGTGGCCGGGGCCCGTCCAGCGAGCGGAGGAGCGGACAAAGGGCTGGGACATCTTGCGAAACGGTCCGAGCGGGGAATCGGCCACCGCGACGCCGACGCCGTAATCGGCCGTGGAGAAATCATTGCCCGAATAGCAGGCGTAATAGCGATCCCCGTGCCGCGTCACCCACAGGCCCTCGATCAGATGGGCTTCCCAGGGCTGATCGTTCCTGAGCACCACCTGCGGCTCACCGAGCAGGGCCAGGTCGTCCGGGTCAAGGCGCTGCGCCAGCACCGGCGTGCTCATCAGCTCCACGATCCGGCCGATCTGCGACGGATCATGCGGCTCCCGTGCCTGCGACAGGTCACGGAGTTCCGCGCGCACCCCGGCGTAGCGCGACGTCACGGCGGCGATCAGCGGCTGGAGCAGGAAGAACCGCTCCATCGCCGGCAGCGTCTCAACCCAGTCCAGCATCGCACAGGCGAGTCGCACCGTCCGATCGTCGGACGGGCAGGGGAAGAACGATGCGACCAGCTCCGGTTCGCGGCGGAGCAGCCGCAGCAGCTCGATCGGCCATTTGTCGTTATTGTCGACCTTCCAGTACAGGTAGACCGTATCGCCATCGACGAAGATGTGCGGATCGATGACGTTGCCGGTGACGGTGGGCCGGGCGCATGGCTCGAAGGGGCCCAGGGGATCGGTGCCGCGGGCCAGGCCCACCGACATGGTCCGATCCTCGCCGCGCGCCGCGAAGCAGAGCAGGTAGGCCGATCCGACGCGGTGAACCTCAGGCGCCCAATAGTCCGCGACGTTCTCGCCGTCCGCAGCCCATGCCGGCCTGTTCGATGCATCGAAGGCGAACGTTCGCAGCGTCCAGTTCACCAGGTCGGACGAGGTCAGGATCGGGAATTTGTCGGGTGCGTCGTTGGAGGTGACAATGAGGTGGAACAGGTTTTCTCCATTCTCGGCGGTCACCCGCAGCACGCTGGGATCGCCATAGCCGTAGAGGATGCGTGGATCGAGGTTGCGGTCGATCAGGCAGGTGGGAACCGGCCCCTCCGGCTCCGGAACGGGCCGCGGGTCGTCGCCGGCGCCGCGCGTGCCGAAGGTTTCGGCAAGCTGGTCGTGAAAGGCGAGAACGTCTTGGTGATCCTGGACGTCGACGTCGAACAGCCGTTCCGACATGCCGCCGTCCCGGTCGGGTCCGGCCACCCGGACAGGGAAACGGCCCGGCGAGGCACCCTCTGGCGACACCTGAAAACGCATAGGCGTCGGGCGGGGCGGGGCATGAGCGGCGGTCATCGGTCGTCGGCTCCGGAGCGCAACGCTCGAACCGGCGATACTCCATCTACCCCGCCATGTCTTGCCGCGCGTGGCGCCACCGCGCCGGGGCAAGAGCGGCCCGTGCCGGTGGCGAGTGCGGGCGTGCTTCCTTCGCCGCCAACGCCCTGATCTGCGGGTGGATGGGACATTTCGGCACTGCGAGCGGCAACCGCGCCAGTTCGGGCATGTCCCAGTTCAGCTCCCGGAACGCCGCCTCCAGTTCGCCCAGGTCGCGAACCGTCACGCGGACGTCATAGCCATAGGTGTCGAAGAACTGGATCAGCCGGTTCATGCCCCGCCAGCCCAGCAGAGCACTGTTTTTATTCTTCTATATCCTGTTTACCGGCCACAAGTTCTCTATAGGCCAGATGGTCTTTATAGATCGCTATGAAGTCCTCTGAGAGCATTGTAGTCAGCCAGGGCTTCCGGTTCTTCCGGTGGAACACTGCCGGTCTCTCACCTGCTCTGGCGTCTCTGACAGCC
>CAKTFL010000265.1 GCA_934555855.1 uncultured Sphingomonas sp.
GCCCAGATGCACCCGGCCATGCCGCGTCACCACGCCCGCTTCATCGTCATAGCGCGCGTTCAGCATGGGAAAGTCCGGCAGCGTGCGACAGATCGCGACGATCAAGAACGGCAGCAGCGTCAGCCGGGGCCGCCCGCCACGGACCTCGTTCAGGTCGGCGCGCACCCGCTCCAGCTCGGTCACGTCGATCTCGTCGACATAGGTGAAGTGCGGGATCGAGCGCTTGGACGCGGCCATGTTTTCCGCGATGCGCCGGCGCATCCCGATGACGCGGACCTGCTCATCGGCGCGCCCGCGTCCGGCGCCTGGCGCGGCATAGCCCTGCCCGGCGCCGTAGCGGAGATAGGCGTCGAGGTCGGCGTGGCGAATGCGCTCGCCCTCGGCGGGCCTGACCTGATCGAGGTCGACGCCCAGATCCTTCGCGCGGGCACGAACGGCGGGAGAAGCGAGAGCCTGTCCGTTTCCGGCACGCTGCCTCCCGTTCGGGCCGAGCTTTTCGAAGCCCTGCCCATCCCTTTGCCCGTCAGCCGAGGAGGAAGGCACCCCGTGGGCAGGCTCAGGGCGAACGGAAACTTCGCGCAACGGCACCGTCATGCCGGCCGCGCCGGCCTCCTCGACCCCCGGATTTTCCGCCTCATATTGCCGGGCCACCTCCTGCTGCTCGGCCGATGGCGGCGCCGCCTCGACTTCGTCGGTCGCGACCGCGTCCTCCGTCTCGATCACCACCAGTGCGGAGCCGATCGCGACCTGCTCCCCGACCTCGCCCGCCAGAGCGACGATCGTGCCCGCGACCGGCGATTCCATTTCCACCGTCGCCTTGTCGGTCATCATGTCGGCAAGGTTCTGATCCTCATCGACCCGATCCCCAACCGCGACGTGCCAGGCGACGATCTCCGCCTCGGCGATGCCCTCGCCGATATCCGGCAGCTTGAAGGTGAAGCGCGCCATCCCTAGCGAACTCCGTTCGCGTCAGAAGTCATCATTGTCAGTCCTTCATGATCTTCTTGAGCGCCTCGCCGATCCGGACCGGGCCGGGGAAATAGGCCCATTCGAGGCTGTGGGGATATGGCGTGTCGAAGCCGGTGACCCGCTCGATCGGTGCCTCCAGGTGATAGAAGCAGCGCTCCTGTACCAGCGCCGACAGCTCGGCGCCGAAGCCGGCGGTGCGCGTCGCCTCATGCACGATCATGCAGCGACCCGTCTTCCTGACCGACGCCTCGATCGCCTCGATGTCGAGCGGGATCAGGGTGCGGAGGTCGATGATCTCCGCATCGACGCTCGCATCCGCGACCGCCCGCTCGCAGACATGGACCATGGTGCCGTAGCAAAGAATCGTCAGCGCCTCGCCGCCCCGAACGATCTTCGCCTTGCCCAGCGGAACCGTGTAGTGGCCGGTCGGCACCTCGCCGGCCGGATGTTTGGACCAGTTCTCGGCCGGCTTGTCCCAATGACCGTTGAACGGGCCGTTGTAGATGCGCTTGGGCTCCAGGAAGAGGACGGGGTCGTTGTCCTCGATCGCCGCGATCAGCAGCCCCTTGGCGTCATAGGGCGTCGCCGGGATCACCGTCTTGATACCCGACACGTGCGTGAAGATGCCCTCCGGCGACTGCGAGTGAGTCTGCCCGCCGAAGATGCCGCCGCCATAGGGCGAGCGCACCGTGATCGGCGCGGTGAACTCGCCGGCCGAACGGTAGCGCAGCCGCGCCGCCTCGGAGACGAGCTGGTCGAGCGCGGGGTAGATGTAATCCGCGAACTGGATTTCGGGCACGGGCCTGAGGCCATAGGCACCCATGCCGATCGCGACGCCGATGATGCCGATCTCCGTGATCGGCGTGTCGAACACGCGCGTCTTGCCATGCTTCGCCTGAAGGCCCGCCGTGGCGCGGAACACGCCCCCGAAATAGCCGACATCCTCGCCCATCACGATCACGTCGGAATCGCGCGCCATGACCACGTCCAGGGCGGAGTTGATCGCCTGGATCATGTTCATGCGGGTGGTGGTGATGGGTTCGGCCCGATCTTGCACAACGTCCATCATATCAGCTTTCCACCCCGGCGAAGGCCGGGGTCCAGCCACGACCGGCCCGAGACTGGATCCCGGCCTTCGCCCGGATGGTGAGAACACAGATCACTTCCGCGCCCAGGGCCGCCCGGAAGCGGCCTCCTCGTCCAGCATCATCTGGCGTTGCTCGCGCAGGTGCCAGGGCATTTCCTCGAATACCCCGTCGAACAGGGAATCGAGCGGCTGGTGAAGGCCGTGGCCGAGGATGCCGTTCTTTTCCGCCTCCTTCTGGGCGGCGCGGACCTCCTCCGCGATCGCCTTGTCCTGCGCGGCGTGGCGTTCCTCGTCCCACTCGCCCAGCCCGATCAGATGCGCCTTGAGCCGCGTGACCGGATCGCCCAGCGGCCAGGCGGTCGGCTCGCCCGCCGATCGGTACTGGGTCGGATCGTCGGAGGTGGAGTGCCCCTCCGCGCGATAGGTGAAATGCTCGATCAGGGTCGGGCCCTGGTTGGTCCGCGCCCGCTCCGCCGCCCATTGCGTCGCCGCATACACGGCCAGCGCGTCGTTGCCGTCGACCCTCAGACCCGCAATGCCGTAACCGATCGCGCGCGCCGCGAAGGTCGTCGCCTCAGCCCCCGCAAAGCCCGAAAAGCTGCTGATCGCCCATTGGTTGTTGACGACGTTCATCACCACCGGCGCGCGGTACACGGCGGCAAAGGTGCAGGCGGAGTGGAAGTCGCCCTCCGCCGTCGACCCCTCGCCGCACCACACCGCGCTGATGCGGGTGTCGCCCTTCGCCGCCGACGCCATCGCCCATCCCACCGCCTGCGGATATTGCGTCGTCAGGTTGCCGGAGATGGAGAAGAACCCGTAGTCCTTCGCCGAATACATGATCGGCAACTGCTTGCCGCCCAGCTTGTCGGCCGTGTTCGAGTAGATCTGGTTCATCATCTCGACCAGCGGATAGCCGCGCGCGATCAGCAGACCCTGCTGCCGGTAGGAGGGGAAGCACATGTCGTCACGGTCGAGCGCATGGGCGGCGGCGATCGACACCGCCTCCTCGCCCGTCGCTTTCATGTAGAAGCTGGTCTTCCCCTGTCGCTGCGCCCGGAACATCCGCTCGTCAAAGGCGCGCAGCCGGACCATATCCGCGAGCAGCCGGCGAAGGGCGTCAGGTGACAGGCGCGGGTTCCAGGGGCCGACTGCCCTGCCCTCCTCGTCCAGCACCCGGACCAGCGTATAGGCGAGGTCGGTCATCTCACGCGGATCGGCCGCCGAGTCGGGCCGGGGGGCGGCACCTGCGGGAGGCACCTCCACGCCGACGAAATCCACCGCGTCACCGGGGCGGAACCTGGGCTCGGGCACGTGCAGCCTCAGCGGCGGCAGGTTGGCGCGAGGATGCTCGCTTGCCATCGTCTCTCCATTCAAAGCGCCTGATCGGCGCCCTTCCCACTTCCATCCACCGCTTGTAATTTAATTTCAAGCGGCTTGATGTCGTGAAGCGGCGGAGTGAGGAATTGTTAAGGATCACTCGTCAGGATCGGAGCGATGTTCATCCGGACAAACCTAGGCTGGATCGTGCCGGTCGCCGTGATGCTGCCCTGGCTCGCCATGGACGGCTGGACATCTGCGGCGGTGGTCGGGTTGCTCGCAGGGGCGCACATCGCGAGCCGGGGCGGCGTCGCATCGGGGCGGATCTGATCTTCCTCTTCGTCACCTCGACCCTGTGCCGGCCCAGGTCCGGCATGAGGGGAAGAATTACCCCACCACCTGCTCGATCGTGCCGAAGATCGGATGGTGGCGATCGTCCTCGGCCCAGATGCGGACCGTGTCGCCCCTCTTCAGGAACGGCGTCACCGGCTTGCCGCCCGTAATCGTCTCCACCGTCCGCAGCTCGGCCAGGCAGGAATAGCCCACCCCACCCTCGGTGACCGGCTTGCCCGGCCCGCCCTCCGCATCGCGGTTGGATACGGTCCCCGACCCGATGATCGTTCCCGCCCCCAGCGCCCGCGTCTTCGCCGCATGGGCGATCAGCGCGCCGAAGTCGAAGGTCATGTCCTCGCCCGCCTCGGCGCGGCCGAAGGGCTGGCCGTTCAG
>CAKTFL010000266.1 GCA_934555855.1 uncultured Sphingomonas sp.
ATCGACGGCTACACGCGCAAGAACATCATCGCCAACCCGAACTGCTCGACCGCGCAGATGGTGGTCGCCCTGAAGCCGCTGCATGACGCGGCGACGATCAGGCGGGTGGTGGTCGCGACCTACCAGTCGGTGTCCGGCGCGGGCAAGTCCGGCATGGACGAGCTGTTCGAGCAGAGCCGCAACATCTTCGTCGGCGACCCGGCCGAGCCCAAGAAGTTCACCAAGCAGATCGCGTTCAACGTCATCCCGCACATCGACAGCTTCCTGGACGACGGGTCGACCAAGGAAGAATGGAAGATGGTCGTGGAGACCAAGAAGATCCTGGGCGCCAGGATCAAGGTCGCCGCCACCTGCGTGCGGGTGCCGGTGTTCGTCGGCCATTCCGAGGCGATCAACCTGGAGTTCGAAGACGAAATCTCCGCCGATGACGCTCGCCGCATCCTGCGCGAGGCGCCGGGCGTGATGCTGATCGATAAGCAGGAGGATGGCGGCTACATCACCCCGGTCGAGGCGGCAGGCGATGACGCGACCTATATCAGCCGCGTGCGCGAGGACCCGACCGTGGATAGCGGGCTGGTGCTGTGGTGCGTCAGCGACAATCTGCGCAAGGGCGCGGCGCTGAACGCGGTGCAGATCGCCGAACTGCTCGGTCGTCGCCACCTGAAGAAGGGTGCCGAAGCGGCGCTGATCGGCGCCGACGAGGAGGACTGATCCTTCCGGGCCGGCCGTTCCCGTCGGGAGTGGCCGGCCGTCACCCGGGCGTCAGTGGCCGATATAGCGCCCCGGCCGATGCCAGGCGATCAGGATCAGGCTGATGGCGGCGGCGCTGAGGACCGACCAGCCCAGCCGCCCCGGGCTGACCACCGGGATCGCGGCGGCCAGGATCACGACGTCCATCGCGATCTGCGTCCGGCCGGCATTCCACCCGCGCGTCCGCTGGAGCCATAGCGTCAGCACCCCCGTGCCGCCCACGCCCGCCTGATGTCGTGCGAGCACCAGGATGCCGAGCCCGATCACGGTGCCGCCGACCAGCGCCGCGAACAGTGGATGCATGTGGGACACGTGCATCGACAGCCGGGTCAGGGTGGAGAAGGCGGCGATGCCGAGGTTCACCAGCACGGTCTTGAGCGCGAACCGCGCGCCCATCGCCCAATGGGCGAAGGCGAAGAAAGGGATGTTGATGAGCGTGAACAGCACGCCCGCCGGCAGCGGCACGAGGTAGCTGACGAGCAGCGCCACCCCGGCGACGCCGCCCGTGACCAGGCCCGCCGCCCTGAGGAATACCAGGCCGAGCACCAGCAGGATGCAGCCGATCGCGAGCGCATAGGCGTCCTCGGCGGTGCTATGGGCCTTGCCAAGGGGAAGGGAGTCGGGACGTGGCTGCATCTGACCTCGAAGTTGGTCAGGCATCCTCTCCCCCGAGGCGGCTCTTATCGCGAATATCGGTTCAGTCAAAATGCCGGGGAGCGGCAGTTCGGCAGGGTATCGCCACCGGATTGCCTAGCCGCCCGGTTCGGGCCTATCGTCGCGGGGGAGGCCAGCCATGACCGAGACGGTGACGGGCGGATGCCAGTGCGGGCGAGTGCGCTACAGCGTCGCGATCGAGGATGACGACGCGTATCTGTGCCATTGCCGCATGTGCCAGCGGGCGACGGGCGGGGTGTCGATCGCGTTCAAGAACGTGACGCTTGCCGGCCTGACCTGGACCACGCAGGAGCCGGATCGGTACGCCTCGTCACCGATCGCCCATCGCGGCTTCTGCTCGGCCTGCGGCACGCCGCTGACCTTCGAGTTTTCCGACGGCGAGTCGCCGACCCTGGACCTGACAGTTGGCAGTTTCGACGAACCCTACCGCTTCAGTCCGGTCCATCATTATGCGGTGGAGAGTCGGCACGAGGCATGGCTCGACACCAGCGGCCTTCCCGTCATACGGAGCGAGGACAACCCGAGCACCCGTGACCGCTGGATGAGGACCGTTGGCCATCTCCCCGACTGAAACGCAGTTTTTCGACAGCTTCGACGGCACCCGCATCGCTTGGCGTGAAATGGGTGAAGGACGGCCGGTGGTGTTGATCCACGGCTATTTCTCCACAGCGGAGGTGAACTGGATCAAGTACGGCCATGCCGCAGCCGTCGCGGCGCGGGGCTTTCGGGTCATCATGCCGGACCTGCGCGGACACGGCGCGAGCGACAAGCCGCACGATGCCGCCGCCTATCCGCCCGACGCGCTGATGCGCGACGGTCTGGCGCTGATCGCGCATCTGGGGCTGACGGACTATGATCTGGGCGGCTATTCGCTGGGGGCTCGCACGACGGTGCGGATGCTGGCGAACGGCGCGAGCCCGCGCCGGGTCGTGCTGTCGGGGATGGGACATACCGGCATCGTCACGACGGCGGGGCGCGGCGGCTATTTCCGCAAGGTGCTGACCAACCTCGGCGGCTTCGAGCGTGGCACGCCGGAATGGCTGACCGAGGCGTTCCTGAAGACCACCGGCGGCGATCCGGTCGCGCTGCTGCGAGCGCTCGACACGTTCGTGGACACGCCCGCCGCCGCGCTCGCCGACATGAACCGCCCGACGCTGGTCGCCTGTGGCGTCGATGACGACGACAACGGCTCCGCGCGGGAGCTGGCAGAGGCATTGCCGCAGGGGCGCTATGTCGAACTGCCGGGCAACCACATGAGCGCGGTGACCAAGCGCGAGCTGGGGCAGGCGCTGGCCGACTTCCTGGCGGGTTGACCTGTACGGGGCGTCGCCGCCAAGAGCTTGTGCAATGATTACCAGGGGATGTTCGATGATCCGTAGCTGTGTTTCCGTGCTGGCGCTGGCCGGCGCGATCGCCGCCGCGCCTGTCGTGGCGCAAACGTCCGCGGCGACACCGGCCGAGGCCGATGCGTTCGTAAAGCGGGCGGAGGCGGATCAGGCCGCCATGTCGGTCGACGTCAGTCGGATCTCCTGGGTCAACGCCACCTATCTGACCGACGATACCGATGCGCTGGCCGCCGCCGCGAACGCCAGGCAGACGGACCTTCAGGTCGGGCAGGCGCTGGAAGCCGCGCGCTATCAGGCGCTCCCGGGCCTGGCCGCCGATACCAAGCGCAAGCTGGACCTGCTGCGCGGCGGCATCATGCTGCCCGCGCCCACCCGCGCGGGCGCCTCGACCGAGTTGTCGACGCTGTCGACCCGCATGGCCTCCTCCTACGGCAAGGGAAAGGGAACGCTGGACGGCAAGCCGATCAACGGGTCGGATATCGAGGCGGCCATGGGAGAGGTCCGCGATCCCGCGAAGCTGCAGGAGATGTGGACCAGCTGGAACGACAATGTCGGCGCGCCGATGCGGGGCGATTACCGGAAGATGGTCGGCATCGCCAACGAGGGCGCGAAGCAGCTCGGCTACAAGGACGTGGGCGCGATGTGGCGATCCGGCTACGACATGTCGCCCGACGCGTTCGCCGCCACCACGGACCGGATCTGGAAAGAGGTGGAGCCGCTCTACATGGCGCTGCACACCTATGTCCGCTGGAAGCTGAACGAGAAATATGGCGACGCGGTGCAGCCGAAGACGGGGCCGATCCGCTCCGACCTGCTCGGCAACATGTGGGCGCAGGAATGGGGCAATATCTACGACGTGGTCGCCCCGGCCGGGTCGGGATCGATCGGCTATGACACGGGCGAACTGCTCAAGGCGAAGGGGTATGACCCGGTAAGGATGGTGAAACAGGGCGAGGGCTTCTACTCGTCGCTCGGCTTCGCGCCCCTGCCGCAGACCTTCTGGCAGCGCGCCCAGATCGTGAAGCCCGCCGACCGCGAGGTGATCTGCCACGCGTCCGCCTGGGATATCGACAGCCTCGACGATATCCGCATCAAGATGTGCACCAAGGTGAATGCGGACGATTTCGTCACCATCCACCACGAACTCGGGCACAATTACTATCAGCGCGCGTACAAGAACCAGCCCTTCCTGTACAAGAATGGCGCGAACGACGGCTTCCACGAAGCGATCGGCGACACGATCGCGCTGTCGATCACCCCGGAATATCTGGTGCAGATCAACCTGCTCGATCGCTCGGCGGTGCCGGGACCGGACAAGGATAT
>CAKTFL010000267.1 GCA_934555855.1 uncultured Sphingomonas sp.
GCGATCAGCCGGCGGGTGTTGGCGATCCCATACAACTTGATGAAGCTGCCCATGCGCGGCCCTTGGCTGGAACCGAGCAGCGTCTCGTACAGCGCCTTGAACCAGTCGCGCAGGGACTCGAACCCACCCGACTTGCCGATTTCATAGACGATGTTCTGGATGTCCTCCGCGCCCGCATCCTCGGCCAGTCCCACCAGCTCCGCATCGAGCCGCTCCAACCCGGCCCGCTCTGTCGCGTCGGGGGGGCGCCGGCGCAGCGTCGGCGCGACGAAATCACGGGCATAGGCCAGCGCATAGCCGATCAGCCGGTCGAGTTCGGGATGGCTGTCGGGCGTGGCATCGGGAACGTAATTGGCGAGATACCCCCAGACCTGCTCCTTGCTCGCCTCTCCCATAACCCCGACAAGGTTGAGCAGCAGGCCGAAGGTCACGGGCAGCTCGCCCGTCGGAAGCTTGCCGTCATGGATATGGTGAACGGGATTGCCGAGCCGCTCCTTGATCAGCTGGCCCGGATAATTGACGCGGAACTGCCAATATTCATCCACTGCCTTGGGGATCACGGCCATGTGCAGCTGCTTGGCCTTTTTCGGCTCGCGATAGGCGAAGAAAGCCAGGCTCTCCTCCGGGCCGTAGGTCAGCCATTGCTCCATCGACAGGCCGTTGCCCTTGGACTTGGAGATCTTTTCGCCATGTTCGTCCAGGAACATTTCATAGGTGAAGCCTTCGGGGGGGCGGCCGCCAAGGACGCGCGCAATCTTGCCCGACTGGGTGACCGAATCGATCAGGTCCTTGCCCGCCATCTCGTAATCGACGCCCAGCGCGACCCAGCGCATCGCCCAGTCGACCTTCCATTGCAGCTTGGACAGGCCGCCCAGCGCCGACTGGACGATCCGCTCGCCGCTTTCGTCGGTGAAGGCGATCGTCCCGACCTCCGCGTCGATCACCTCGACCGGTACCTGAAGGACGACGCCCGTGGCCGGGCTCACCGGCAGCACCGGCGAATAGGTCGCGCGCCGCTCCGCCCGAAGCGTCGGCAGCATCACGCCCTGGATCGCGTCGTAATGACGCAGCACCAGCTTCAGCGCGTCGTCGAAGCGCCCGGACGTGTAATATTCGGTCGACGAGGCGAACTCGTAATCGAACCCGTATTGGTCCAGGAACGCGCGCAGCCGGGCGTTGTTGTGCGCGGCGAAGCTTTCATGCGTGCCGAACGGATCGGGGATGCGCGTCAGGGGCCTGCCGAGATGCTCCGTCAGCATCGCGCCGTTGGGCACGTTCTCGGGCACTTTCCGCAGGCCGTCCATGTCGTCGCTGAACGCGATCAGCCGGGTCGGCTGATCCGACAGGGCGTGAAAGGCGTTGCGGACCATGGTGGTCCGCAGCACCTCGTTGAAGGTGCCGATATGCGGCAGGCCCGACGGGCCATAGCCGGTTTCGAACAGGATCGGCGCGGGCTGTCCGTCCCTGGCGGGCTTTCCCTGCGGCCAGCGGGCGAGCAGCTTGCGCGCCTCCTCATAGGGCCAGGCCTTGGATACGAGGGCGGCGGAGCGATCATCGGGGTCGGTCATGATGCCCGCGCCCTAGCGCATCGCGAACCGGCCGCACAATCGCGCGGGACGTGTCGGAGTACCGCGGCGGGCGCCTATGCCGCGGCCCGGCGGGATGTGTCGCGCTGCCGCTCGGTGATCCATTCGAGGAATTGCGTCGTTTCGAGCGGGCGGGCGTAGAAGAAGCCCTGTGCCTCGTCGCAACCCATCTGCGCGATCACCTCGGCCACCTCCGCCGTCTCGATTCCTTCCGCAACGACCCGGTAGCCCAGATCATGGGACAAGCCGATCATCGAGCGCACCAGCGTACGCTCGCGCTCGCCAAGCGCGACGTCGCGCACGAAACACTGGTCGATCTTGACGACGTGCGCGGGCAGGCGCTGAAGATAGGCGAGGCTGGAATAGCCGGTGCCAAAATCATCGATGGCCAGCCGGATGCCCGCCGCGTCCACGGCCCTGAGCTGATCGAGAGCCATCGCGGCATTCACCATCATGGCGCTTTCTGTCACCTCCAGCTCCAGCACGTCGGCGGAAAGGGCGTGCTTCAGCAGCCGCAGCTGCACGGTTTCGGCAAAGTCCCGCTCCTCCAGATTGACAGCCGAGACGTTGATCGACACCTGAAAGCAAAGCCCCGCCTTGCGCCAGGCGGCAAGCTGGCCCAGCACCGACTCCAGCACCCAGGCGGTTGTGTCCCGAGCAAGATGCGTCCGCTCCACGATCGGCATGAACTCGGCAGGGGAAATCTCGCCCAGTTCGGGGTGACGCCAGCGCAGCAGCGCTTCCGCACCCGTGCAGGCGCCCGAGGGCAGGGCAACGCGCGGCTGGTACACGATCCGCAGCTGATCCGGCGATGCCAGCGCGGCGGCGAAATCGTTTAGCAGCCGAAAGCGGCGGCTGTGGATCCTGTCGTTCGCCTTTGAATAGGAACCGACCAGCGTTTCCGACAGGCGCGCATCCTCGGCCGCGCTGTGAGCCGTCCGCAGCACGTCGCGCGGCGGCGTCTCGCCGGCGACGAACGGCGCGACGCCGATTGCGGCGGTGGTCACGAACGGCCCGGTGAATCTGCGGCGGACCTGGTCCAGCATACCGCTCAGCAGCGGCACATACTCGTCCATCTGCACGCCCGGCTGTGCGAGAAAGGCGAATTGCGTCGCCGCGACATGGTAGGCGTGGCGATCCGGGCCGAGAATGCCGCGAATCTCCCGCGCGGCCTCCTGCACGATGGCGTCGACATAGCCGGCCCCCATCACCCGGGCGATGCTGTTGAGCTGATCGGTGCGGGCAAGGTCCACCAGCACCGCGACCCGCTCCCGGCCCGGCATGTCGCGGCCGATATCCTCCAGATCGTCCAGGAACTGGGTGCGATTGGGCAGGCCGCTGATCGGGTCGATCCGGCCAAAGGCGTGTTGCAGCTCGATCTGCGCCATCACCATCTCGGCAAGGTCGCGAAGCGCGGCCGCTTCGGCATCCGTGGCCTGCCGGGGGTCGGTGCCGAGGACGCACAATGCGCCCAGCCCATGCCCCTCGCGCGTGACCAGAGGGGCGCCGGCATAGAACCGCACGCCCTGCGTGGCGAGCGGGCTTTCGGCATAATGGGGATCGGCCAGCAGGTCGGGAATCACCAGCACCTGCCGGGCCTCGGCGACCTGGGCGCACGGCGCCTTGTCGCGGGGGATGGAGCAGTGGTCCACGCCGACCCGCGACTTGAACCACTGCCGATCGCGATCGGTCAGCGAAACGGCCGAAACCGGCAGCCCGAACAGCTGGCTCGCCATTCGGGTGATGCGATCGAAGCTCTCGCTCGGCGCCGTGTCGAGCAAGTTGAGCTGATGCAATGCGTCGAGTCGCGCGGCTTCGACAGGATTACTGATCATCGCTCGATCTATGCGTCACACTCCTTAACTCTTTGCATCTATCTTTCTTCTGCCTGGGGTTTGTTATCCTCCGCACCGCTTGGCCACGGCGTTCACCCCGATCCAGCGCAGAAAACGCTTGCCGCCAGCCGGGAATTGCCTGAGCCCGTGCCCATCAAGACGGGGGAGGTACGGGTGGAGCTATCATCGGCCGCGACATCGACGTCCGCGGTGGCGCCGGAGAAGAGCCACTATGTCGTCCTCGACGGGCTGCGCGGCGTAGCGGCCGTGATGGTGGTCATCTTCCACCTGTTCGAGGCATTTGCCGATGGCGATCCGACCAGGCAGATCGTCAATCATGGTTATCTGGCGGTCGATTTCTTCTTCCTCCTGTCCGGCTTCGTGATCGCCTACGCCTATGACGACCGCTGGGGTGCGATGAGCCAGTGGGAATTCTACAAGCGGCGGCTGATCCGGCTCCAGCCGATGGTGGTGCTGGGCAGCGTAATCGGCGCCGCTCTGTTCTATTTCGGGGAGGGTCCCACGTTCCCACTGATCGGCGGCACGCCGATCTGGCAAATGCTGCTCGTCATGCTGCTGGGTTGCACGCTGCTGCCGCTGCCCAAGGCATTCGACATTCGCGGCTGGAACGAGATTCATC